>CACZPW010000272.1 GCA_902783115.1 uncultured Ruminococcus sp.
GGCGATTGCAGCGGACGGTGCATACATAGCGCGTGACGGTGAAAAAATCAGTCTCAGCGCGTCTGCATACAAGGACGGTAAAAATTTCATGGTACCGTTAAGAGCAATGGCGGCTGCCTACGGGTATGAAACGGGCTATGATTATAGCAGTAAGAGGGTAACGGTGGCAAATATTGCCATAAAGGACGGAGTTATATATACGGGAAGCGTACCCGCCCCGTCAACTGCGGCACCGGTTATAAAGGACGGAGTCACATATATAAGCGCAGAAGATTTTGCAAAGCATATTGCACAGTCCGGAGTCGATATTTACGACCACGGCGTTGCGGTATTCTCCGATGTTCAAACTGCGTATACCGAAGAAGAGGAAAGAAAGGTATGGGCGTATGCGTTCTATGTACGTCCCGATGCCGAAAGGATATTAGCCGATTTTGAGGCGAATGTAAATAAAGCACACCCGAGAGTAATGGTGGGCAGTGAGCAGATAGACAGGCTGAAAAGACTTAAAAGCAGTGATAAATATGCGGAAAATATCTATAATTCAGTAGTCAGAGCGGCTGACCGTTATGCGAATCTGAAGCCTACGACCTGGGCGGATTACAGCACCTATGTCACGTTATATTCGGCTCGTGAGGTAAGAGACAGATTTTACAGTATGGCATTTGCCTATATGCTTACCGGCGACAAAAAATACGTGCAGGCTGTCTGGGATCAGATTGAGGTGGCGGCAAAATTCCCCGAATGGGGCGCAATAGAAAGATTTTTGGGCTGCGGGGAAATGATGGGTGCCTTTGCGGTAGCTTATGACTGGATGTATGATGCCTGGACTGAAGAACAGCGTGCGTTTATTGCAGATGCTATGCTCAAGCAGGGCTTGCAGTATTCATATATGGCATACAGAGGAACACTGCCGTCGAGCAATCCGACAAATCTGAAATGGTATCAGATGCAGAGTAACTGGAATCAGGTATGTAACGGCGGTACGGCGATGGCGGCGTGCGCATTGCTTGACGTATATCCGAAGGAATGCGCATTGGTACTCTCGGATGCTCTCAGAAGCAATGAATTCGGTCTTGAAGCCTTTTATCCGTTAGGCTCGTATGAGGAGGGTATAGGTTATCAGGCGTATGCGCTGAGGTATCTTACTCCGATGTATTCCTCGTTGGAGTTAACGCTCGGGACGGACTACGGTATGATAAAAGCGCCGGGACTGTCAAATACGTTTTCCTTTGTCTTTGATTTGTCCGGTCCGTCGCTTGTTACAAATAATTACCACGATGCTACGGAGAATACGGTCGAGAGTTCGTATCTTTGGTGGTTTGCCGATAAGTATGACAACAAGAATTATTATGAAGAAAGAGTGTTCCAGACCCGGTCGAATTCAGCCGTACCCGATGTTTACGATGCGGCGTTCTATAACCCGGAGCATGTTTACGGCGATCGGGCGCAAGCCGATTCTCCGCTTGACGCATATTATCCGGGCGAAGAATTTATATCAATGCGCGGCGAATGGAAAAATTCCAATGCGGCGTGGATATCATATCACGGCGGATATAACAATATGTCCCAGCACGGGCATATAGATGCCGGTACCTTCATTCTTGAAATGCTTGGTGAACGCTGGTCGCTTGATCTTGGCTCGGATACCTACAGCTCGGCATATTGGAGTGAAAACGGACGCCCGACGTATTACAGGATACGTGCGGAGGGACATAATACCCTGGTACTCAATCCCGATATGAGCGGCGGTCAGACCGTGGGAGAAAAGAGCTGGTCGCCGGTAACACGCCTTGAGTCAAAGGCAAAGGGCGCAATAAGCGTTATTGATATGACAAACGCATATTCGGATAATGCGCAAAGTGTACAAAGAGGTGTTATGCTTTGCGACGACAGGCGTAATATAATCGTCCGCGATGAGATGAAGCTTGGCACAGACACAGATGTATACTGGTTTATGCATACGGATGCGGATATTGAGATAGTAAATTCCAACACAGCTATCCTTACGAAGAACGGTGCAAGATTAAAGTGCGTGATGTCGTCAAATCTTTCGTCGGCGGCATTTACGGTGCTGGACGCTTCTCCGCTGCCGACATCGCCGAAAAATTCCGCAAACACGGAAAACAAAGGAATACGGCGTTTGACGATAAAGGGTACAGGTAAGGGCTATGCGTACATTCAGGTCAAATTTATGGATGAAAACGCACCGGAAGCAAACGACAAGCTTCCCACAGAGGGTATAAGCGAATGGGCTATACCTGACGGCGAAGTCATAAAGCTTCCGGTAATAGATGACCTGATATTTAACGGCAGGGAGGTTTACGGCTTTAACAGGGACAATAAAAAGTATTCGGTTTACGTTCCTGCGGGCACGGAGCTTTCAACGATTCCGATCAAGGCTGTTTGTGAGGAAGGAATAGAATATAATACATCGTGCAGCGGCAACACCGTGACGATCAAGGTATACAGGAGCGGTATGCCAAAGCTTGCCTCGGTCTATAATATCAGCTGTATTTATCTGCCGGACAGGAAAGATATTGAAGGCTATAAGCAATGCCTGCTTGCAAATGTAGTAAGGAGCGATGCGCAGGTAGGATATGATGCCTACAATGCGGTTGACGGCGATACGTCTACACGTTGGGCGGCAAACGGCAGTCAGTGGCTTACAATGGAGCTTACGGAGGAAACAAAGCTTGATGCAGTTGCGTTATACATGATGAATTCAGCTACACGAACATCAAATGTAAAAATTGAGGTTTCGCGTGACGGAAAGACATGGGACACTGTATTTGAGGGAGTTATAGGCGGAGTCAAGGACGGCTACGATATACTTGATGCAGGCGGCAAAGCGGCAAAATTCGTCAGACTCACAGCCAACGGAAACTCTGTGAATTCGTGGAACAGTGTGCTTGAGTTCAGCGCACTGAAGAAAAAATAAGAAGGTGAGGACATAATGAGCAGTAAAATTACTTCCGCCATAATTATTTTAACCATGTTTTTCGCATCTTCCGCTAAGGCGGTATATGCCAAAAAGGCAGATGTGAACACGTGGCAAAGCTATGTAAACGGCAGCGCCTCCGTCGATGAGGTTGAAGGAGGGATGATGCTTAATGTGGACACCAAAGCAAACGAGAGCGGTGTTGCAAGAACGAAGTACAGTCTCAGAGCAGACGGTGATTCGATATATTTTTCCGTGACATTCAGCACGGGCTCAACTCCGGCAAGCGGATTTTATCCCGACAGAACGGTGTATATTGCGCCCGATACGGATGATGTGTCGGTTGTAAAGAAAGCCGCCGTGCTGATGTGTATATCGGGGCAAAGTCTGCTTGGCGGTGCGGATTATACGGATATGGGAGCGAGTGTTTCGGCGGGTGATAAGCATACGCTGTGTGCGGCTGTGAGCCGTGGGAATAATAGCGTTGAAATATGGCTTGACGGAAGCTATGTTGGCAAGACCTCTATATCCCTGAGTGCGGATCACGATACGGAGGAACTGTGTCTGATTTTTGAGAACACATATCCGGTAAACAAAAAGAATGCACGTGCTTCGCAGTTTACACTGTATGATGTATGTAGTTCTGTAACGGCAATACCGGACGCATTTGCCGAAACAGAGGATTGCAAAAACTATACGGTAGAAATGGGAACAGTTGCATACTCTGCACAAATATCCATTGCCGGCGCGGGCAGCTATACCTATGAATTTATCGGCGGCGGCTTTAACGTCACGTTTTCCGAGCCACTTGATGAAAATACTGAGTACGCCGTCACGCTGACCGACATAAAAGCGCTTGACGGCAACGTCTACAGTGCTGCGTGCGTTCTTAACAAGAGGCAATACAAATTTTCCTTGCCGCAAAAGGAGCGGTACGGCGCGGACGAATTGTCGGATTATGCCGTAGAAACGCAGGACGGGATAGAAAAGGTAAGCTACTATGTTGACGGTGAGTATTTTAAAAGCACGTCAACGCCGTTTGCGATAGATTTGTCGGCATTGGCATACGGTATTCATACGGTAGCCGCATCGGCTGTTACCGAAAAGGGAGAACTGCTTACAGATAAAAAAGAAATAACGGTTGTAAACAAAATAATCGATACCAAGGTAGACTATGACTTTGAAAACGTTGACGACGGAGAATTGACCGTAAATACAGGCAGCAGAGTTATCGGAGCAAACGATCTGTATTCCAATGTTACAGGTGACGGTAAATATATGGCCTGCGGTGAGGTTGAGGGACATACAAAAGCTTTTATGTACGGGTGCAACAATGCCGCAAGTGCATCGACACCGTTTGTGGCGGCGTGTATGACGGCGTCGGGTACGGTAGTTTTATTTGATACGGATATACTGTTCTTTGACACGGAGGCAAAAACGACATTGGTTGCAAGAGGCGCCAATTCGAGCGGAGAAACGGTATTCCCGGGCAATATTTCGTTTGAGCCTGCCGGAGAGAAAATGGAAGTATACGCATATAACGGCAATATAAGCTCAAAGATAGCCGAGCTTGATATAAATAAGTGGTATACGATAAGCTATGAGCTTGACTTGGTAAACCAGACGTATTCATTTTATCTTGACGGCGAAAGGATAGTGGACAGCTACCGTACCAATATTGAGATCACAATGCTTAACAATATGATAAGATTCAACACGACATACAAGGCGGGAGTTACAAGCAAGATCGCACTTGACAATGTCAGGCTGTCCACCGTAAATGAAAGTATGTGCCTTAAGCCGTCGGAGTTTGATAGAGGAGCAAAAACCGTAACAATTTCACAGACAGGCGTACAGGGTGAAATAACAAAAGCTCCCGTTGTCATAAAGGACGGGCACGAGATAGAGATAGCCGCATGGCGGCAGTCGGGCAGAAGCCTGATAATTGACTTTGAAAATGCGTTGATGCAGACGGGCAGATATGACATAAGCGTTGAAACAAGACAGGCGGATAAACCTACGGCAAGCTACTTTACGGTTGCAGGAAATGAAGCCGATGTAGAAGATATATCGGTTTTCGGCGCAGACGGTAAGTGTATGGCGGTCTTTACGCAGACGGAAAAAGCGGGCGGTGAAGAGCTGATATTTATCGTAAACCGCTATTCGGGAGGAAAGCTTGTAAGGACATACATAGAGAAAACCGCCGGACAAAATGTCAGCGTTGGGGGCATAGAGTATGAAAACGGCGATCTGATAAAGGCGTTTGTACTTAAACAGAGCTTGGAAACGGTACCATTTTCGGATATTACGGCACAGACGGTGCTGTATGTCAACTAAGTCTCAAAATCGCATATATGCGATAACGGTAATATAAATCATAAAATATTTTAAGGAGGGAACAACAAAATGAAGAAAAATGTAAAAAAACTATTGTGCGCCATAACTGTAGCGGCACAGCTGATTGCGGTTTTGCCGGTTGTAAGGGCATCGGAGGATCTGCTGATTATGAACGCTGATTTTGACGGGCTCGAAGACGGCGCAAAGAACAGTCTTTTATCAGCCGACTTTTATCATACAGCGTATGATTACAGTGCGGAGGACACAAAAAATAACACTGAAGTTACACAAATGGGAAGGAACGGAACAACTCCGGCTACGGTAGCTACCGCAATAGGTGATTCGGGTTACGGCAAAAGCGGAAAATCGTTTTTCTATA
>CACZPW010000273.1 GCA_902783115.1 uncultured Ruminococcus sp.
ATGAAGATGGAACACTGCACGTAGTTCTGGAAGTTATTAAAAAGGATGCTGATGTAATAAATGTGGATTCAAAAGAATCTATTAAAATCGGAAATCGGGATGGAGTAGTTTATGTGTATAACGGGGAGGATATCGATTACCAGAATCTTTCTGAGGCGGAGGTTTCAGGGATAGTTAAACCTCAAGAGGAAGATACGATAATAGAATGGAAGCTCAAGAAGAGATATCTGCGTCTTTATGGTAATCTTTCCAAAGAAGAACTTATAGAAATGGCAGAAGGGGTAATGGTCAAATAGTTTATGGAAAAAAGACTTGCTATAATCGGGATTAATAAAACATTCGGGCAAAAAGAAACGGCAGTGCATGCGTTAAACGATGTTTCTTTTAGTCTATCGGAACAAAGTTTTACGGCTATAGTCGGAAAGAGCGGCTCGGGGAAAACAACGCTTTTGAATTGTATTGGTGGTCTTGAGACGCCTACATCCGGAAAAGTGGTAATAGGCGGTAAAGATATTTATACCATGAAGGATTACGATCGCACACTGTACAGACGACGTCACATAGGATATGTATTCCAATTTTTTAATCTTCTGTCCGAAATGACTGTATTTGAGAATATATGTGTTCCGGCCTGGATTGACAATCGGCAGCCGGATACCGATTATATACGCTCTTTAATAAAGTTTCTGGGGCTGGAAGAAAAAGCAGACAAATATCCGGCTCAATTATCCGGAGGAGAACAGCAAAGAACGGCTGTTGCGAGAGCACTTGCGCTAAAACCCGATATCATTCTGGCTGACGAACCTACCGGAAATCTGGATAAACAAAACGGTAAGGAACTGATCAATCTGTTGATCCATTCGCATAGATTTTATAAGCAATCCATTTTGCTGGTAACTCATGATCTTGAGATCGCAAGGAGGGCGCAGCGTATAATTACTTTGGAGGATGGGTGTATCATTTCCGATACCGAAAACAATGAATTATGAGATCAGACGGAGTATCGGCTTTTAGACAGCTGAATATAAGAAAAAATATCGTTATACCGATCTCTTTATTTATAGTGGTTCTTCTGGGAGTAATTACAGTCATTTTTACGGATTGCCTTGAAGCAACAAAACAACTTCAACGTATGAATACATATGGAGCGTGGCATGTGGCGGTATACAATGCGGAAGAAGACACTCGGGAATTGCTCAGCGACAATGCGATGGTTGAGTCGGTAGGACAGATATCGGTATATGCAGAGATATTCGATAAGGGAGATACGATCGTAACTACTGCCGGTTGCATGGATAAAACCATTGAAGACATAGGTAATATCAGTATTATCGATGGACATATGCCTGTTTCTGATAAAGAGGTTGCAATTGAGGCTTCTACGCTTACACGCCTCGGATATTCATATGAGCTTGGGCAGACAATAGTATTGTACATCAGGCTTTTGGGAGTTGAAGCAGGTCCGGTACTAAGAAGAGAATTCATATTGTGTGGGGTGCTCAGTAATTATGCCAATCTTTGGAAACACGAAAATACGATATTACCTTCAGTTATACTCGACAATACTGCTTTTGATAATAATGACAGGGTTCAAATAAATGTTTTTGTAAAACTGTACGATAAGTACGCCAAATATGCGTCAAATCTGTCTGCGTTGATTCAAAAACGTTTCTTTCTAAATGACTACACATACCGGTTTTATTCGGATCAAAAGACAGATGCGTTAAACGCGGGATTTCTAAAAGCGACAATACTCATAACGGGATTTGCAATAGTAGTATTGTTGTTAAACAATGAAATGACGAGGATTCGCTCCGATCTTCTCACACTGCGTATTCTTGGAGCGACACGTGCTTCCTTGTTTCGGTTTATGTTTCGGGGACTTGTCCTGACGTCATTAATGGCGGTTTTTGGGGGATTGATACTTGGGATATTCATTGCTTATATCGCTTGCAACATAATTGCAAGGTCCGGATATGAGATTGCATTTTCCTTGATTCCAACGCATATTGCACTGTTTTTTGCGCTAAGTCTCTGTGGGATTTTGATAGTTCTGATGTTTGGAATGATAAGGCTTTTTGGACTTTCCCTAAGTGGGAAGCCCGATCAGCAGGCGTTCAAACCTGTATTGAAACATTTGCGGCCGATCAGAAACGGGAATATCATTTCACGCTTCAGAAATGCGGATTTGAAGAAGAATGCGCTATCGTTTACGTTGTCTGTATTCACGGCATTACTGATCCTTATATCTACTTACGGTGCGTTTAAACAGTATTGTAAATATTCCGATTATAAGTTTCATCAACCGCAGGATTACAGTTATGGTTTTATCGCAATGTATCAAAGGCCGCCAAAACCGATGTCGAAGGATGTGATAAATGATATATCGTATTCATACGGAGTCAAAGAAGTTCAGACAGTCTGTGCTTCTGATTATAACAAAATAGAGTTACCTGACGGATATGATAAAGACTATTCTTCAGCCGTAACAGATATGCTGTTGGGGTTGCTGGCTGACAATGATATAAACAGGACGTCGGAGGCGGATGTTTACGGTGCTCTGACGGGAATTTCATCGAATCTGTATTCCGTTTACCTGCCTCTTGCAGGATTGGACAAGAACGACTACTTGGGACCTGATGAGGTGGTTTTGCTGCTCCCCAATTTTTATTTCAGACCCGACGGATCCTTAGCCGGTATGGAATCATTTATCTCCTCGTCCCGGAAACCTGAAGATTTGCTTAGTGAGAAGATTGTTTCTTCTCAAGACAGGGTTGTTTTTTATGCGAATGGTGAAAAATATGAGTTTAAAATAAAGGGAATAATCCATGATTTTGGTGATAAACTTCCTTTTTCATATTATATGAGCCGCCCTTATTCAATCATATGCAGCACTGAGACATATGAAAGAATCCTTGGTTCTAATGATTATGTATATGCTTTGGTTTATGGTGATGAGGATGCGCTTGGATATCAAACGGATGTGGAATTGTCCAAGGTAAAGAGTTCCCTTGGGTTTCAGAATAATAGGCTTGAGCGCGAGAAAATGCTTAATGAGCTTTACACACAATTCATTTTGGCACTTATTCTCAGTTTTGCGGGAATACTTATGGTCATTCTGGCCAGAATAGGAATACAATCAGTTGCCGGAAGATATGAATTATTTCGCGAAAAAGTCCTTTGGCAGCTTGGAATGCCAAAGGAGGAGATTCGTGTCAAACAGCGATTTTATGCTGTAAAAGAAAGTGTTTTGAGCGGAGTTCTGGCATTTGCTCTTTCTTCAATATGGCTGTATACCTGTCTGAGAATAGAGTATGTGAATGTGGTGTATCAGGCCGATTCCGTTTGGGAAGAACAAAGCATCATATTTAAAACTTTTTTAGATTCGACACACTGGCTTTTTTTAATTCTTGTTTCATTTGTGGTTATGTTGTTGAATACTGTACTTTTGACCTTTAAGAAACGATATGACAGTGTTCGAACTTGATCAGAATAGTTGCTGTTAAGGACTTAATTAAACCCCGCGCCGTTCATTATGAGGGCGCGGGGGTTAAACGGGTAAAGCTTTTTTACAGGTTCGTTCTTAGTCCTTTCGGATAATGATTTTTCAAAGTGCCGTTAACCGCTTTTGCAAAGCCTATGGCAAAGCCGTTTACAAAGACAGGCAAAAAGCCTTTGAGATTCGGATCGACAGAGATTGTCTCGCCGGCGATGAAGCGTTTTGCTTCGTCAAGACTTATATCCGCTTTCTTTGTGACTTCGAAAGGCCTCATTGACATGGCAAGGGAATGGGCGGGCTCGAAACGGTTTTTAAGATCGCACATTATATGAAGTCCCGGACGCACCACGCGGATGGA
>CACZPW010000274.1 GCA_902783115.1 uncultured Ruminococcus sp.
TAGTTTATGAAGGATTTGATAATAGTAGGAGCCGGAGGCCTGGGTAGAGAAGTGCTGGAGCTTGCGTTAACTATCAAAAAGACATATCCTGATACACCGTGGGATATTAAAGGGTTTATAACTGATATACCCGGTGATTTTAATGAGAAAGATACAGGTAAATATGATATAATCGGAAATATAAAGGATCATGTGGTTGAAGAGAATAATGTATATGTTTTTGCGATAGGGGATATACCGTTCAAGAAAAAAGCCACATCGGAGCTGATAGACAAGGGGGCTGAATTTATAAATCTGATTCATCCCAAAGCGGGAATATCAAGATTTGCGGATCTGGGAACAGGCAACATATTCCAATGCTACAGCACTGCATCAGCAAATGTAAAGATAGGCAATTTTAATATGATCAATGCCTTTTCTACAATCGGACACGATGCGGTAATAGGAGACTATTGTACTATCAGCTCACACTGCGATATTACAGGATATACAAGCCTTGGCGACGGGGTTTTTATGGGAAGCCATGCTGTTATATGCCCACATGCAAAGGTTGGAGATAATGCAAGGATAGGAGCAGGAAGTATAGTACTAGAGAAAGTAAAAGACAATACGACCGTATTCGGCAATCCGGCTAAACGGATAGAAATATAATAATGAGAGGAAAATAGGAAAATGATAAAAAGTACATTTAATGATATAAAAATAGAGGCAATAGCGACGGCTGTTTCGACTAAGTGGACACCGGTAGAAGAGTTTATCAGTGAGGCTGATGAGAAGAATGTTGCAAAGTTTAAAAAGAATACAGGTGTTGAGGGAAGATATGATGCCGGATATAAACAGACTACCTCGGATTTTTGTTATGCTGCAGCAAAGAAGGCCATGGAGCATAAGGGAGTAAAGCCGGAAGAAATAGGGCTGTTGGTGTTCGTATCACAAACACCGGATTATAAAATACCTGCAACTGCTTGTGTGTTACATAATAGGTTAGGACTTAGTGATGACTGTATGGCTTTTGATGCTAATCAAGGTTGTTCGGGTTTTGTTTATGGTCTTAACATAGCATGTGGCATAATGGAGTCTTCAAATATTAAAACTGCATTGATGTTGTGTGGTGATGTTTCGGGAAAAGGACACAGAAGAAGCATAGGAGAAGGACGCACAGATCCTGATGACAATGAGGCAAAGTTATTCGGAGATGCGGGTGTAGCAGTTTTGTTGAGAAAAACAGAAAGTGCGCCGCAACTTGATATGGCAATGCGTACCGATGGCAAAGGCTTTAAAGCAATAATCAACCCATACGGTCATTCAAGGCACATTCATGGAATGGCAGCTTCGCATATGGATGGTGTAGAGGTATTTAATTTCGCGATTGAAAAACCACCAATTCTTATTAAAGAATTGATGGCTGATATAGGCACAGAGGCAACAGATTACGATTGTCTTATTTTGCACCAGGCAAACAAGTTTATCATGAAACAGGTTGCCAGACGCTCGGGCTTTACAAGTAAACAGAATCTTGTATCTATAGATAAATTCGGAAACACAAGTTCTGCATCTATTGCAACAGCACTTACAAAATATTACGGTGATGAAAATGAGGGCACCATAAAGGCAATGATGTGCGGATTTGGTATAGGCTTATCATGGGGAGCGGTATCGGCTGAGATTGAAAAGAAGGATGTTCTTCCTCTGATACAGACTGATGAATATTATGATGACGGGTACGAGGATATTGAGCCCGAAATACTTGCGTAATGCACATTTAATGTGATTACCATATAAACAAAAAATTAGGAGGTGAAACTATGTCAGAAAAAGAAAAGCTTGCATTGCTTGAGGATATGTTCGAGCTTGAAGAGGGCGATTTGTCAGCAGACACAGTTCTTGATGATTTAGAAGAGTGGGATTCAATGTCAAAATTGTCATTGATCGTTCTTATGAATGATGAGTTCGGTAAGAAACTTTCAGGCGACGAGATCAAGAAGTTCAACACCGTAGGCGATATATTGGCTTATATGGGTTGATTATTTTTGGTATGATGCGATGGGTAATCCTTTCGCATCATACCATAAGGCATGAAAGGAAATAATACTATGAATAATTATATAGATCTATCGAATAAGAACATACTTGTAACCGGAGCTTCGTCCGGCATAGGAAAAAGCCTTGTTAAAACGCTGGATAAATACGGTGCTAATGTAATTATGATTGCCAGAAACGAGGATAAACTGATAGAGATAAAAAACAGCTTGAACGGAACTAATAATAAATATTATCCGTATGACCTGGCTGATATAGATGGAATTGAACAGCTTATAAAGCATATCGTTGAAGAGAATGGAAAGCTTGATGGGTATGTTCATAGTGCGGGTGTGGGTCCCACATGTCCCATAAATCTTACGACTTATAAATTTATACATGAGGTTATGCTTGTCAATTTCTATTCATTTGTAGAGATAAGCAGAGTATATGCAAAAAAGAAAAATAATAATGGTGGGAGCATCGTTGCCGTGTCGTCTATGGCGAGCTTAAGAGGCGATAACGCTAAAATGGCATATTGTGCATCTAAGGCAGCTGTTGATGGTGCTGTAAGAGCACTGGCGGTTGAGTTGAAGGCAAAGGGTATAAGAGTTAATTCTGTTCAACCCGGATGGGTAAACACGGAGATGTTTGAAGAATATTTAAAAATGGGCGGCGATGATGCCAGAAACAGATTTAAGAACAATCCTAAAAATACGGTAGTAGAGCCTGAGGAGATTGCTGAAACGATTTCATTCCTTTTATCAGATAATGCATCTGTATTATCGGGTATTTCTATGATCACTAACGCAGTTGGATTGTAGACAAAACTGCCATATACCAATATAAAGGAGAGGAAAAGACATGCCGTTTTTTAAGTTTAAGAATATAAAAATAACGGGTGTGGCGAGTGCTGTGCCTACTGAGGTTGTGACATCTGAATCATTTAATGGAGTTATTGGCGAAGAGGCTGTAAAGAAATTCGTGAAAATGACCGGCATAAGAGAAATACATAGGACGCATGAAAAGCAGACTGCATCGGACTTAGGGTATGCGGCAGCAGATAGACTTTTGACAGATAAAGGTATTGATCGTAATTCGATAGGCTGCGTTGTGTTTGTGGCACACTCAACAGATTATCGCAGACCGGCAACCGCATGCGTGTTGCAGCACCGTTTGCATATAGAGAATAAGGATTGTGCCGTATTTGATGTTAATCTTGGTTGCAGCGCCTTTGTGTATGGAGTTGAGATAGTGTGTTCAATGATGCAGTGTTCCGATATAAAAAGGGGATTGCTTATAGTCGGAGAGACCATGACAAAGATGGTATACCCGGAGGATAAATCATCAAATATGCTTTTTGGTGATGCAGGTTCGGCAATAATATTTGAGAAAACGGATACTGATTCAGAGATTAATGCGTTGGTATGTTCTGACGGAAGTGGCTGGAAAGCTATTGTTGCACCGGCGGGTGGTTTCAGAAATATGGAGGCATCGCGCGAGCCTATGGTTTGGGCAGACGGTAACTTAAGAACGCTGTATAATACTGTGATGAACGGTACGGATGTTTTTAATTTCACCATATCTGATGTGCCAAAAACAATGAATGATTTTTTTGATAAGAGCCAGACTACAGCAGAGGATTATGATATGTTTGCGTTGCATCAGGCAAATAAATTTATATTGAAGCAGCTATCAAAAAAGTTGAATGTAAGCATGGATAAAATACCGGTATGTATCGATCGCTATGGAAACACATCCGCAGCAGCCATACCACTTACGATTTGTGATGCTCTTGGGGAAGAGAATAAAGGAAGAAAAAATATATTTATGAGCGGTTTTGGCGTTGGTTTGTCGTGGGGAGTTGTATCGGCAGAAATTGATTCGGCGGATGTGTTACCTGTATTTGAAACAGACGAGTATTATGCCGATGGTATCATTAATTCACCGGAGGATATGTAATGAAAAATATAATAGATTTGAACAATAAAACCATACTTGTGACAGGAGCTTCAGATGGAATAGGAAAGCAGACAAGTAAGTTGGTAAGCGAACTTGGCGGAAGAGTTATTCTTGTTGGCAGAAATGAGGAAAAGCTGAGCAATACCCTTTCCGAACTGGTCGGAGAAGGGCATGCGGCATATGCGTTTGATCTAAAGCAGCTTGACCGTATAGATTTATTTATAGCGGATATTGTAAAAGCTCATGGCGCATTGGACGGACTTGTTCACTGTGCGGGCGAAAGTCAGGTCAGACCGCTTAAAATGTGCAGTCCTGATTTTATGAAAGATATATTTGATATAAATTATTTTGCCTTTGTAGAACTTGTGCGGGCTTATTCAAAGAAAAAAAACAACAATGGCGGAAGCATTGTAGTTATGTCATCAGTAGGAAGCAAGAGCGGAGATAAAGGAAAAATAGCATACACATCATCCAAAGCGGCAGTTGACGGGGCTGTGCGAACACTTGCAAAGGAATTGGCGGAGAAAAATATCAGAGTTAATTCTGTGGTAGCAGGCATGATAAAAACGGGTATATATGATAGATACATAGAAAAAAATGGTGAAGAAGCAATGAAAAATAATGTTTTGAGCCGACAGTATCTCGGAGTTGGTGAAGTTGACGATGTTTCCAACGCTATAGTATACTTGTTATCGAATGCCGCTAAGTTTATTACCGGAACCGGTATGGTAGTGGATGGGGGGCGCTTGTCTTAGTTGCAAAAGAGGATTTGTGCAATGAAAGATCAGAGATTGACAAAAAATAGAGAATTGAGTTACTGTAATGAAATTACTGTACTCAAACTAATTATATCACTTATCATAGTGCTGTTTCATTATTATTATAGTATTGGCGCTAACGGCTGGTACCCATTTTGTAAAGGGTATTTGGGTGTAGAATTTTTCTTTATGGTGTCTGGATATCTTATGATGCGTAAATTGGAATATTCTGATTTGGATGCGTTTAGTTACACCTATAATAAGGCAAAGAAGATATATCCGCACTTTTTTCTTGCATTAACTATGATGCTGATTTATAGATTATTAAAAAGTATATATAGTTCAGGATTTAATTTAAAAGGTATAGTTGCAATTATTATAAGATATATATGGGAGGCGGCATTTCTGGTAGAGATACGCTTGCCGTTTTGTGAGAGAATATTATCACAGGCATGGTATATTTCGGTAATGCTTATAGTTGGATTTTTTATGTTCTCCTTAATGCGAAGATTTGGAAAAAGGAACCTGATATGTATTTTTATGGTATTAAGTGTTATTTCGATGATACTAATATTTCTAACGCATGGTGGTTTTGGGCTTAATCATGAATTTATAAATATATATCACGGTTACGGATTGCATTTAGGATTAGTAAGAGGTTTTTGTGATATGAGCATTGGATGCTTAGCATACGAAGTGGTTGACAAATTAAATAATCTTGATCAACGCGGTGCATTTATTATGAAATTTATTCACTTAGTAATGTTGCTTAGTGTAATTACAGTATTTGTTGTATGGAAGGGAAGTTGTCAATATATTGATTATGTTGTTGTTGTCTGTCTGTTTATACTGGTGACACTAACCTTTTCAAGAAAATCTTTTTTCTCAAATATGTATAGTAATGTGAAGGTAAAAGAATTAGAAGACATTAGCTTTGCTGTTTATATGTACTACCAGATTATTGCAGCAATTATGTTGAAAACATTACATATATACAATATTTGGTTATATTTTGTACTTACGCTTTTTTTGAGCATTTTTATGATACGGATAGTAAGACTTATAAGTAACAAGATGTGTAAAAATATATAGTGCTTCGATGGGTAAGATAGATATACTATTAAAAATAGTTAGTTATACAGTCAATTCTATTTTGTGAGTATATATTTATAATATCAATCTTAGTATAGGGATAAGAGGCAAATAAATGACTAAAATCAATGTAACTCGTTCCTCAATGCCGGAGCTTGAGGAATATATAGAAGAAATAAAAAATTTATGGGAAACAAGATGGCTTACCAATATGGGAGAGAAGCACAACAGCTTGCAGGACAAGCTTTGTGATTATCTGTCAGTCAGAAATGTATCATTATTTACAAACGGGCATTTGGCGCTTGAGGCGGCAATCGCCGTTATGGGATTGACAGGTGAGGTTATAACAACACCGTTTACATTTGCATCAACCACGCAGGCGATTGTACGGTGCGGTCTGACGCCTGTGTTTTGCGATATAAATCCCGATGATTACACGATTGATGTAAGCAAAATCGAGGAGCTTATAACAGATAAAACATCAGCTATAATTCCTGTTCATGTATACGGAAATGTCTGCGATGTATATAAAATTGAGGAAATAGCCAAAAGGCATAATTTGAAGGTCATCTATGATGCGGCTCATACATTTGGAGTAAGAGTAGGCGACAGAGGAATCGGTTCATTTGGTGATGCGTCAATGTTCAGCTTCCATGCCACAAAGGTGTTTAACACCATTGAAGGCGGATGCGTTACATATAATGATGATAGCTTAACGAAAGAACTCCGAATTCAAAAGAATTTTGGAATGGAGGATCAGGATAACTATCCGAAGGTTGCAGGAAATGCAAAAATGAACGAATTTCAGGCGGCTATGGGTCTATGCAATCTGCGCCATATCAATGGCGAGATCGAAAAACGGAAAGCGGTGGCGGAGTACTATATAAAAAGGCTTGGTAAAACAGACGGAATTACCGTATGGCGTCCGCAAAAGAGTGTAACTCACAATTACGCATATTTTCCGGTGCTTTTTGATAAGGAAAAGTTTGGGAAATCCCGTGATGGGGTTGCCGAAAGCTTGGGTAAGGAAGGCATATTTGCAAGAAAGTATTTTTATCCTATTACAAATGAATTTGAATGCTACAAAGGTAAATTTGAAATTCAGCCTACGCCGATTGCAAAAAAAGTGTCAATGGAGGTTTTGACACTACCGCTTTATGCGGATCTGGCAATTTCCGATGTTGATCGGATATGTGATATTATTTTAAAATAAAACAGGGGGTGTTATAATATGGGTGAGCTTGCTCAAAAAAAACAGCGGGATTCGGGAATAGAATTATTCAGAATAATAACAATGCTTGTCATTGTGGCTCACCACTATGTTGTAAATTCGGGAGTAAGTACGGCAATATTTGACAGCGGAACTCTTTCGGCAAATCATATATTCCTTATGCTGTTTGGCTGGGGCGGAAAAACGGGAATAAACTGTTTTGTGCTGATAACCGGATATTTTGTGTGTAAGTCAAACATTACGCTAAAGAAGTTTTTAAAGCTTCTGTTGTGGATGTATTTTTATAAAATAATATTTACAGCTATATTTGCCTTTTCGGGTTATCACAGTTATACTATAAAGATGTTGATAAAAATAGCTTTGCCGATCGCATCGGTTTCAAAAGATTTTGGCGGGTGCTATTTGGTATTCTATTTGTTTATTCCGTTTTTAAATATTCTGATAAGATCAATAAACCAAAAGCAGCATATATTATTGGGAATTTTGTGCATAGCGGTTTATACGGTTTTTGCATTGGTGATACCGGTGACATTTAATTATGTAACGTGGTTTAGTGTGATTTATGTTATCGGCTCATATTTAAGACTGTATCCGCAGGATTGGTTTGACAGCAAAAAGCTTTGGGGCGCTTTGGCAATCATATCCGTATTATTATCATGGGCAAGTGTTGTAGGTCTTGCATATATCACGCTCAAATGGAAGGGCGAAATAAAATATGTATATTATTTTGTAAATGATTCCAATATGCCGCTTGCGCTTATTACAGCAGTATGCACGTTTATGTATTTTAAAAATCTGAATATAGGTTATCATAAGTTCATCAACGTTGTTGCGGCATCGGCATTCGGGGTGTTGCTTATCCATGCAAACAGCGATACTATGCGGCAGTGGCTATGGCGTGATACCTTAAACAATGTCGGATTTATGGAAACGCAATGGGTGTATATACACGCATTCGGCTCAGTGATCGGCATATATATTGTTTGCACTGTTATAGATTTGGCAAGGTTTAATTTATTGGAAAAGCCGTTTTTTAAATGGTATGACAGGAAAGTATTAAAATAAAACAGGGGGGTTATCAATGAAAGGGATTATTTTAGCCGGCGGAAAAGGGACGAGGTTATATCCGAACACCATTGCGGTATCAAAGCAGTTATTGCCGATTTATGACAAGCCGCTTATATACTATCCGTTATCGGTGTTATTATTGGCGGGCATAAAAGATGTTTTATTGATATCGACTCCGCACGACATTGATAACTACAAAGAATTACTTGGCGACGGATCAAGGATAGGTATAAACATAGAGTACAAGATCCAAACGGAGCCGCGCGGACTTGCGGACGCGTTTATATTGGGCGAGGAATTTATCGGCAAGGACAGTGTGTGTCTTGTTCTTGGCGACAACGTATTTTACGGAAACCGTTTTTCGGACACTTTAAAAAGCGCCATACAGAGTACCGAAAAATACGGCGCAAACATATTCGGGATCATGGTAAAGGATCCCAGAGCTTTCGGCGTGGTTGAGTTTGACAAAAACGGCAAGGTCATTTCCATCGAGGAAAAGCCGCAAAAGCCAAAATCCGACTATGCCGTCCCGGGCTTATATTTCTACGATAACGACGTGATAGAAATCGCAAAGAATGTAAAGCCGTCAGAGCGCGGAGAAATCGAGATAACGGCAGTAAACAATGCCTATCTTGAAAAAGGAAGGTTACACGTAACCTTGATGGGCAGGGGTATGGCCTGGCTTGATACCGGCTCGCCAAAAGGTATGCACAAGGCGGCGGGGTTTGTAAAAACCGTGCAGGAAATGCAGGGCTTTTACATCTCATGCATTGAGGAGATCGCATGGCGCAAGGGCTTTATTGACGATGATAAGCTGAGGAAGCTGGGTGACGAGCTCAGTATGACAGATTACGGGCAGTATATACTGTCACTTTTGGAGGAATAAGAATACATGAATATTTTGATAACGGGCGGTGCAGGCTTTATAGGCGGCAATTTTGTTCACTACATGGTAAACAAATATCCCGACTACGTTATAGTGGTTTTGGACAAGCTTACATACGCCGGAAATCTTGAGACACTGAAGCCTGTAATGGACAGGATAAGCTTTGAAAAGGCGGATATTGCCGACAGAGCGGCGGTATACAAAATATTTGAAAAGCATAAGCCTGATATTGTTGTTAACTTTGCGGCGGAAAGCCATGTTGACAGATCGATAGAAAATCCGGAAATATTCTTACAGACAAATATTTTGGGTACGCAGGTACTTATGGATGCGTGCCGTAAGTATGAAATAAAACGGTATCATCAGGTATCAACCGATGAGGTGTACGGCGATTTACCTCTTGACAGACCGGATATGTTTTTTACCGAGGAGACGCCCATTCACACGTCAAGTCCCTACAGTGCGTCTAAGGCGGCGGCGGATCTTCTGGTGCAGGCATATCACAGAACATACGGCTTACCCGTTACTATTTCAAGATGTTCAAATAACTACGGGCCGTATCATTTTCCGGAAAAGCTTATTCCGCTTATGATAGCAAATGCCTTGGCTGATAAGCCGTTACCGGTTTACGGCGAGGGCTTGAATGTCCGCGACTGGCTATATGTTGAGGATCATTGCAGTGCTATTGATTTGATTATACACAATGGTACTGTGGGTGAGGTGTATAACATCGGCGGTCACAACGAAAAGACGAACATTTATATTGTAAAAAAGATTCTGGAGCTTTTAGGCAAGCCCGAGAGTCTGATCACATACGTAACGGACAGGAAGGGGCATGATCTTCGCTATGCCATAGATCCTACGAAGATCCACAACGAGCTTGGCTGGCTGCCTCAAACAAAATTTGACGACGGTATCGTTAAGACCGTCCGCTGGTATCTTGATAACAAGCCCTGGTGGGAGAAAATCATAAGCGGTGAGTATCAGGATTATTATGAAAAAATGTACGGAAACAGATAAGGAAAAGGTATGACACAGGAGTTTTATGATGTTGTAAAGCTGTTTGGAGCGGGTGCTTTGGGGGAGGATTACTGCCCCGATCATGAACTTAATATCGAGGGTATATACAAGCTGTCGCTTGAACAGGGAATCTGGCAGACGGTTTATTTGCCGTTACAAAAGCTTGCGGATCTGTCAAAATGCAGAATGAAGTTTTTATCTGCTGTGTCAAAAAATATTTCAAGAAAAGAATTTATTTATGGTATTGTTGATAAATTAGAGGATAGCGGCATTGAGTGTACATATTTAAAGGGCGTTACGGTCGCAAGATTTTATAAGGAGCCCGATTGCAGGATCTCTGCGGATACGGATATCCTCGTTGACGAAAAGGAGCTTTCACATGCCGGCAAAATCTTGAAGCATGAAGGCTTTGATGTTGAAGAAAACATCAGCAATATGTACCATTTTGAGGCAAGGCATCCCGTTGGCGGTATATTGGAGGTACACAAGGACTTATATCAAAAGCACATAAGGGATATTCTGTTTAAGGGCTTGCTTACTTATGACGAGCCTGTCAATTATGTTACCATAGGCGAAAGGACAATAAAAACGCTTGGTATAAACGATGAGCTTAATCACCTTACCGCACATTATGTAAAACACTACATAACAAAGGGAGCGGGCATACGGCCGCTCATGGATCTGATGCTGTATATGAAGCATTATGAAAAAGAAATAGATTGGGACAGGTATACCCGGATTTGGAAGGAAATAGGCTTCTACAGGCTGATCGAGATTTTCAAAGGTATTGCGGTAAAGTACTGGGGCTTCGAGTTTAGCACATATAATACCGAATTTGCGGATGATGTCCTTTCGGATATAGAACGCGGCGGCTTATTCGGATTCGGTGATGAGGACGGCATTGACTTTTTAAATGTATATCTTGCCGAAACTCATGGCAAGGACGCGCTGGACAGGTATATGTCAAAAAATCCGCTGCGGTCTAAGTGGTGGCGCCTATTCCCGAACAGGCGGTATTTATCGAGAAGCGGGTATCCCTATGCGATAAAGGGAGGTATATTCTTGCTTTGGGCGCGGATCGCAAGACTTGTAAAAATCGGATCCGAAATCATATTCGGAAAGAGAAAGACGTCCTCGATTGCCAATTATAACTTAAGAACGGATGAGAACGAGTCGGAGAAACAAAGGATGGATTTAATGAGGCGCATAGGTCTTGTTAAAGAGGATTTAGAGGAAGATTGATGGATAGGTTTTTTGAAAATAAAGAGGTCTGTAAAACATTTTGCCCGTACCGTGTATGTCCCTTGGGGGCGCATATAGATCATCAGCACGGGATCGTAACGGGCTTTGCTTTGGATAAGGGAATAACGATTACATATTCGATAGATAATGACGGTATTTGCTGTGTTAAAAGTGCAAATATGGAGGGCGAAAAGGAATTTAACGTTTTTCATATCCCTCACAGGGTCGGCGACTGGGCGGATCATATGCGGGGCGTTGTACAAATTTTAAAGAGTGACTATGATATAACAAAGGGTGTTAACGCATATATTGAGGGCTCCTTGCCCATAGGCGGCATATCATCATCTGCGGCGGTCATTATCGCATTTATGTCGGCGATTTGTAATGCTAACAAAATCAAACTCACAAGCCAAGATATTATAAAATATGCAATGGCGGTTGAAAACAGATATGTGGGCGTAAACTGCGGAAAGCTTGACCAAAGCACGGAGGTATATTCAAAGGCGGAGCATTTATTGTATCTTGATACCGAAGACGACAGCTACAAGCTTATAAAGGCTCCCGAAAATATGCCGGATTATGAAATAGGCATTTTCTTCTCGGGTGTGCCGAGAAGTCTTGCGGGAACGGCGTATAATATGCGCGTCGATGAATGTAAGGCGGCGGCATATGCGCTCATGGCGTTTGAGGGTATGGAATACCGTAAGCTCGAGGACACCTATTTAAGAGATGTGCCGTATGAGGTTTTCATCAGGCATAAGGACAGGCTGCCATTAAACTGGCGTAAAAGAGCGGAACATTTTTATAACGAGCTGCACAGAGTGAAAGAGGGTGCCCTGCTGTGGGAGCGTGGTGATTTAAAAGGCTTTGGCGCGCTTATAAACGAGTCGGGCAAAAGCTCGATAGAAAGCTATCAGACAGGCTCGCCTGAGTTGAAGGCATTATATGAAGCGCTGCTTGAGTGCAGAGGCGTATACGGAACACGTTTCTCGGGTGCGGGGTTCAAGGGCTGCTGTATGGCTATCGTGGATCCCCGGAACAAAGAGGAAATAACAGAATGTGTAACGGATAAGTACCTTAAAATATTCCCTCAATTAAGAGATACTTACGAGGTGCATTATTGTAAAACTGCGGATGGAGTTGATTTTTAAATGATATGTAAAAATTGCGGAAGAGAGATAAGCTCAAGGAACAAGAATTGCCCGTACTGTAATGTGGTGATCACTGAGGAAGAGGTTGCGGCATACAGAAAGGAACGGGCGGCGGCGGAAAAAGCCAATGAGGATGGCGGTGTCAATAAGGCTGCCGTTGCGGTATTGATCGCAATAGGCGTTTTGATCGTATTGGGTATCATTGCGGGCATTATACTGTCCGGAAACAGCGGAAAGCGAATTCGCTATAATTATTATGAAAAGCAAAAGCAATACGATAAAGCAAAAGAGCTTATGGATATATCAAAGCAATATGATAATGACAAAAAATACTATGACCTCATCGACTCTGTATCGGCGTTGTTTGAGGAAACGGAATATGATGAGTATATAAAGCTTTGCGATACAGTGGTAAAGAAATATGAAGACATTGATTTGTCAAAGCTCAATGACGTAAGAAAAGAGAAGGCGGAAAAGATAAAGGCTGCGGTTGACAAGCTTTACGGATATGATTTTGCAGATATACAAAACAAGATGATGATAGCCTACGATCTGCATGAGGAAATAAACAAATACAAATTAAATTACGGCTTCAATGTTGAAGATGAAAAGGCAAAGCTCTTGGGCTGGCA
>CACZPW010000275.1 GCA_902783115.1 uncultured Ruminococcus sp.
CACTCCGCCCTTTTTCAGAAGGCGTATGCAATCGTCAAGCATATAGTAATAGTGCGCCTTGGGGCCGTCAAGGAATATCATATCAAAGCTTTCGTCCTCACTCAGATATGAAAGGTAATCCTTTGCGTCCGCCTCGCATACCTCTATTTTTTCACTCAGACCCGCACGCTTTATATTATCAAGCGCAACGGGTATTATCCCGCTGTCGTATTCAAGGCTCAATATATGCGTATCCTCCCCCGCTCTTGCCATAATTATCGAGGAATAGCCTATTGCGGTACCTATTTCAAGCACCCTGCGCGGGTTTATGATCGAGGTCATGACCGATAAAAACCTCGCCGTTTCAGGCTCTGCGATCGGGATATTATTATCCCTTGCATATTCCTCCATTTGGCTTAACAGCGCATCGTTATGCCCCGAATTTTCTCTCAGCCACCTTGTTATATATCCGGGGACTATTGCATCTTTATCGTATTCTATCACTCTGATACTCCCGCACTCTGCATACTGTCCTGATTTTCTATAGCCGTATGGTCAACGCTTATTGTAGGATCGTTTTCCTGCATCGCCTTTATATGCTCCTCATAGGTTCTTGAGAAAATATGCTGACCGTTGTTGCCCTGAACAAAATAATATGCGTCCGTATCCTCCGGGAACAGCGCCGCCTCTATGCACGCAATGCCGGGACAGCATATGGGTCCTAACGGGAAGCCCGCATATTTATATGTATTATACGGCGAATCTATCTGCGTATCGGCTATGGCAAGCACGGGCTTTCTCTCGCCCAGCACATACTGCACCGTTGCGCAGGACTGAAGCTTCATGCCGGCTATGAGCCTGTTGTAGAACACTCCCGCCACCTTCGGGCGCTCCGCCTCCGAATCCGTTTCACGCTCGATGATCGACGCCATCGTTATTACCTGGTCTACCGTCATTCCCATCTGCTCGGCTCTTTGATAGTATTCGTCCTTGAACTGGTTATTAAACGCGCTGAGCATCAGATCTATTATATCATGCTCGGACATTCCCTCGGGTATTTCATATGTTGCGGGGAATAAATAGCCCTCCATTTTGTTTTCACGCTCGGGCAGATTTTCCAGGAATCTGTAGCCGTATTCATCGTTGTTGAGTGCGGCGTAAAAATTGTTCCAGTCCGCAATACCCGCCTCGCACAAGGTTTCCGCTATCTGCCTTACCTCGTAGCCCTCGGGTATGACTATCTTCGTTGCGGAACGGTTGGGGGTTATCAAAAGCTCCAGAATGTCACGGTATGACATACCGTCCTCAATTTTGAGGTTGCCCGGCTGGACATTTCCGTCATATCCGCCAAGCTTTGAGATCAAGCGGAATATCACGGGATTTTTTATGATATTCTCCTGCCTTAATATCTGCACTACCTCCGATACGCCTTCGCCATCCTTTACCGTAACGGTCTTTTCGCCGCCATTGACCGATACCGCCGCCGAATCCTTTAATTTTACGGCGCTAAATACTACCGCCGCAATGATAAGAACTACCAAAAGCACCGCCAGTATTCTGCCCTTCCCTATTTTACTTTCCTTTATAGTAACCGCCATTTTGGGATACCCTCCTTAAAATTATCATAAGTCAAAAATGCCTATAACATTTCATGGTACATTGTATACCAAAACAGCCGCATCGTCAAGTTTATACAATATTTTGTAATATTTTTGCTTTAAACCTGTAAAGCACAAAAATTACAGCTCTGCACATTCTGACGTGCAGAGCTGTAATTTTATTATTTTATCCCGTAAATTCCTGCGACCAGTAATAAGTGCCTCCCGATTTATAGCAGCCCACGCCTATTTTTGTGAAATTGCCGTTTAGGATATTCGCCCTGTGTCCTTCGGAATTTAACCACGCTGTCACAACAGCCTGCGGCGTTCTTTGTCCGTATGCAATATTCTCACCTGCGTGCCTGTAGCTTATTCCGTATTCGTAAAGCACCGTAAAGCAGCTTGTGCCGTCCGGTCTTGTATGTGAAAATGAGCTTTTTATCTCCTTTGCTCTTTGATACGACGCTCTCATAAGCGCAGTATCCACGCTAAGCTTACCAAGCCCGTATTTTTCACGCTCCTTATTTACAAGCTCCACTACCTCTGCCGCATACCTATCCTCCTCCGTAGATTCTGTTCCTGAGGACGGCGTCTGCGTCGGCTTTACAGTCGGCTTCGGTACGGCTGTCGCCTGTGGCGCCGGTTTTGGTGAAGCCGTTACCGCAGGCACGGGCTTTTTAGTCGGACTTGCCGTCGGTTTAGGTGCCGGCTCCTGCACAGGCTTTGGCGTTACCACAGTCTGCGGCGTCTGTACGGGTGCAGGCGTCATAGTCGGCGCAAGCTCCGGTTTATCCTCCTTTCCCTGTCCTGTATTTGTACCGGTATTGCAAATATCATCAATATGTATACCCATTTGGGATAATATATCGCACAGCGAATTTATATCCGTTTTCTGACAGCCCGAATTTATAATATCCGCTATTTTTGAATAATCAACGCTTGCATGTTCCGGAGCCGTATCCGTACAGCACGCAAGTGCCGCTGCAACCACCAATGACGGTAATATAGCCATTATATATACCCCCTTCTTAAAATTTTGCAGACTTTTTTGCCCGCACAAAAATAATAGCACGGCAAAAAGTGCGTTTCAATGGTAATGCTTTCCTGCGGATAATGGATATTATAAATATTTACAAGGTATTTTATTACATATTCCCGTACCGTCTCAAATAGTCAAAGCTTACCGGACTTTCGGTTTACATAAATTACATAATGACAATTTTAGCTTTAAGTGTACGAATATTGCTTTTTATGAGTATTTGCTCTTGAAAAAAACGGGGTTATACTGTAAAATATATGCAGGTATTTTTTTACGGAGGCTGTAATTATGAACGCAAAGGATATAATAAGCTCGGGGAAAGCGATCCTCGGCATCGAGTTTGGCTCGACCCGCATAAAGGCGGTTCTTATCGACGATACATACGCACCCATAGCACAGGGCGCACACGACTGGGAAAACAGGCTTGAAAACGGTATATGGACCTATTCGATGTCCGATATCGAAAACGGACTTCGGGACTGCTACAAAAGTCTTACTAAAGACGTTTGGAACAAGTACGGTACAAAAATAACAAGACTTGCAGGCATCGGCTTTTCGGCTATGATGCACGGGTATATGGCATTTAATGACGACGGCGAACTTTTGGTGCCGTTTAGGACGTGGCGGAACTCGATAACGGGCGATGCGGCAAAGGAGCTTACCGGATTATTTGACTATAATATCCCGCAGCGCTGGAGCATTGCGCATCTGTATCAGGCAATGCTTAACAAGGAGGAGCATTTAAAGGATATTTCATTCTTTACAACTCTTGACGGGTTTATACATTGGAAGCTTACGGGAAATAAGGTTCTGGGCATAGGCGAGGCATCGGGTATGTTCCCCGTTGATATTGACACGAAGAATTACGATGCGCGCATGGCAGAAAAATTCAATGCCCTTGCCGATAAAAAGGGCTATGATATAAATATCCTGAATCTTTTGCCGAAAATACTGCCGGCAGGTCAGAATGCAGGCACTTTGACAAAAGAGGGCGCACTGTTTATCGATCCTACGGGCACATTGGAATCGGGAATACCGCTTTGCCCGCCGGAGGGCGATGCGGGAACGGGTATGGTCGCAACAAACTCGGTGCGTGAGCGTACCGGAAATATCAGCGCAGGCACGTCTGTTTTTGCGATGGTCGTACTCGAAAAGGCATTAAAAAACGTATACCCCGAAATAGACCTTGTCACAACACCCACAGGCTCGTTGGTGGCAATGGTACACTGCAACAACTGCACCTCCGATATCAACGCATGGATAAATCTTTTAAAGGGCTTTTTAGACGCGTCGGGAATTGATATGCCCGTATCAAAGCTTTATGAAGCGCTGTTCAATGCGGCGCTTTTAGGCGATGCGGACTGCGGCGGACTGCTTTCGTACAATTATTTGTCTGGCGAGAATGTGACGGGGCTTGATGAGGGCAGACCTTTGTTTGTAAGAAAGCCCGACAGTAAATTCAGCTTCTCTAACTTTGCGCGGGTGCATATCTGTTCTGCGCTTGCGTCCTTGAAGGTAGGGCTTGATATATTAAACGATAACGAGGATATCACCATTGATAAAATGTTTGCACACGGAGGTCTTTATAAAACGCCCGTTGTAGGTCAGAGGCTTACGGCGGCGGCAATAAACGCTCCCGTTTCTGTAATGTCCACCGCAGGCGAGGGCGGCGCATGGGGTATGGCGCTCTTATGCGCGTATATGCTCGATAAAAAAGCAGACCAAAGCCTTGAGGATTTCCTTTCAGACAACGTATTTAAGGGCGACGAGGGTACCTTAGTCAAGCCCGATGAAAAGGAAGTGCTTGGCTTTAACGAGTTTATAAAGGCGTACAAGCAAGGAATAGAGATAGAAAAATCGGCTGTTTTGAATATGAAATAATGAGGGCAAAAATATTTACCGTTATCTTTGCGGCTGTACTTATTGTATGCGGCGCGGCTTCACTGTATATCATGAAGCATAAAACGCCCGCAAGCATTGTGCTTATAAAGTCGGACGGCAAGGTGGTACGGCGTATCGATCTTAAGGCGGTTACCCGCCCCTACGAATTTGAGGTAAAAGCGGAATACGGCTATAACAGAATATATATAGACGGCGACGGAATACGCATCACGGATGCGGACTGTCCCGATAAAATATGTATACGTCACGGGGTGCTTAAAAGCAATTTTTCACCCATCGTATGTCTGCCGCACAAGCTGACCGTGATATTTGAAAACGCCGACGGCAATATCGACGCCGTTACCGATTAGGAGGCAGAATGAAAACAAAAAAACTTGTGTTTATGGCGATACTTCTCTCGCTGTCACTTGCAATATATGTTCTTGAGGCACAGATACCGCCCATACTGCCCATACCCGGCTTTAAATTGGGGCTTGCAAACGTTATAACGCTTTTTGCCCTGTGTACCTTAAAAAAAAGCGAGGCATTTGTTATCCTTGTCATGAGGATAATACTCGGCTCGGTATTTTCCGGCGGTATGAGCGCATTTTTATACAGCATTTCGGGAGGTATTCTCTGCTTTATGACAGAGGCGCCCATAATAGTTAAATTCCCGCGCCGCCAATTGTGGATAATAAGCGTACTTGGCGCGGCGGCACACAACGCAGGGCAGGTCGCCACGGCATTTTTGATAACAAAAACGCCGTATATTATATGGTATATCATTCCGCTTACGGCTGTTTCCGTTATTACGGGCATATTCGTGGGCATGATCGCCGCAATACTTCTTTCACACTCAAACGGCATTTTAAAAAAACTGACAAAGGATATCGACGCATGAAGAAAATAATTTTTACCTTAACAATTATGCTGTTTCTATCCTCCTGCTCCCCCATCAACAGCGCCAAGGACAAAATAAGCGCCGACTTTTATGCGATGGATACGCCCATGGTTCTTACGGCATACGGGGATAATGCAAAACCGGCGATAAAGGCGATAAAAACAGAAATTATTGACCTTGACAAAAAATTTGACCGTAAAAACGAGGACGGCGAGCTTTATAATTTCAACATAAACGGCAAGGTTTTGGTATCGGACGATTTGGCGGATATTATAGCAAAATCAGTTGAAATCTCGGATTTGACCGGGGGAGCTTTTGATATAACCGTATCGGCGATTATGGACTTGTGGGGCTTTTACGATCAGAACTACACCGTCCCCGACGATGCCTTGATACAAAAGAAGCTTGAAAAAACAGGCTATAAACATATCACGCTTGACGGGAATTTGCTTACTGCGATTTCCATGCTTGACCTTGGCGGCATAGCAAAGGGATACGCCTCGGACAGGGCAATGAAGATACTCAAAAGCTACGGGGTTTCATCTGCAATACTGTCGCTTGGCGGGAATATCTTGGCATACGGCACAAGACCGGGCGGCGGATACTGGAACGTGGGGATAGAGGATCCGGTGCAGACCGACAAAGTCATAGCAACGGTTGAGGTGTCGGATAAATTCGTTGTCACATCGGGAACGTATCAGCGTTTTTTTGAAAAGGACGGAGTGTTTTATCATCATATAATCGATCCCAAAACCGGCTATCCTGCGGATAACGGTTTGACCTCCGTTTCCGTTATTGCGGATTCGGGAACGCTTGCCGACGGGCTTTCAACGGGTCTGTTCGTTATGGGCTTGGAAAAAGCGAAGGAATATCTAATGGCACACCCCGAGATCGGCGCCGTATTTATAGACAGGGACAGCACCGTTTATTATACGCCGAATCTTTCTGGCGTTTTAAAAACCGACGCAAAAAAGACGGCGCTGTTTTAACTTTGGAGAAATTTTGATATGAACGCGGAGCTTAAAAATTTCGGAAGGAATTTAAGGGTTATAAGAATGAGCCTTGGCTATACAAGGACGGAGCTTGCCAAAAAACTCGGGGTAAGCACGGCAACAATAGCAAATTATGAAGCGGGACGGCGTATGCCGTCACTTGATACGGTTTCAAAAATCGCCGGTATTTTAGACGTTACAATGAATATGCTTGTTAACGGCTGCTGAAGAAAAAACCAAATACCAATAGCCTGCACAGTTTTTTGTGCGGCAGGTATTTATTCTTTTTTATATACCAAACCTCGGAGGAAAAAACAGTGGATAAACGGTTGCAGACAGATATTTTATCTGAAAACACAATAAAAAAAGCAATGCCGTCATGCCTTGCTTATGCATTCGTACAGGCTATGGCGTTTTCTATAGACACTATCATTTCGGGACATTTTCTGGGCGAAGACGCGGTGGCGGCGGTTGCAATGGCTATGCCCATGATAGGCATAATGCTTTCGCTTACCACAATGATACTCCAGGGCGGTTTTGCGAAAATGATCGAGCTTCTGGGCAAGAACAACAAGGGCGGTTACAACCGCATATTCTCAATAACGCTGACCGTCTCAATAGTGCTGGATATTATCTTTATCGGAATATGTATCTTTGCCGCAGGCGGGGTGATCGGAATATTGGGAGGCGCAAAGGCAACGGCACGTGCCGTTATGTATAGCAAGCTGTACTTAAAAACTGCCTGTCTTATGATAATATTCTTTGCCATAGGCAATGCTTTTCAGCTTGTAATAATGAGCTTTGGGTATCAGGCGGAATGTATGATAGGCAGTATTTGCAACGTTGCGGTAAACATTCTCGTTTCAATAGCGGCAATAACCTTTATGAGCGAAGATACTAAGATCGCAGGACTCGGAATGGGCTCTGCGGCGGGAGCGTTTGCGCAAATGGCTGTGGGATATATCCTGATCAAACGTAAAAATATAAAGATCTCTTTCCGCCTGTATGCGCCGGATAAGGATTTTGCGCTTGATTTTCTTGACTGTATGCACAAGGGTTTACCGTCGTCTGTTGATAATATACTCGATTCGGCAAGCGGATCTGTGGTGAATAATATAATTCTCTCGCTGTTTGCAAACGGTACGTCGGTGCTTGCGCTTGTCGCAATGATAAAAACGGTAAATACGCTTGTCCGCACCGTAGGCAGCGGTACGCTGTACGCCAGCGAGCCGCTTATCCGTATACTAAACGGCGAAAGGGACAACACGGGCATTTGCCGCACCTTTAAGGCCTCGTTAAAATACGGGTGTATATATGCCGCCGTAACCGCCGCATTGATCATATTCCTGAGAAATGACATACTCGGCTTTTACGGCGTCACCGGAGTTGAGGGTGCCTCCGCAGGTCTGATACTTATTGCCTGCAGTGCCGTTTTGACGATACTTATGTACGTTTTGAATTCGACCTACGAATCAATCGACCGTCTGCCGCTTACGCTGACGGTAGCCGTAATACCGGACAGTATACTCTATCCGCTGTTTGTTATACTGCTCGGAAAAACTCTGGGCGTTAACGGTATATGGCTCGCCATGGGCTATTCTTTCATACCGTTCTTTATTATATACTACCTTGTATTTATGATCATAAACAAAAAACTCAAGGTGCCGCTTGAAAAACTGCTCGTATTAAAGGAATACAAGGAGCATGAAACGGCTATAGATGTAAGCATACCCGTTGACTCACAAAGCGTATCGTTTGTGTCTGAGAGCCTGCAAAGCTTTTTCCTTAAACACGATACGTCGCCGCGCATTGCTTATATAAGCGCACTGTGTATGGAGGAGATCGCCGCAGACTACCTTGCCTACCGCAAGAAATCGGGCGTTTTTACCGAAAATGCGTACATGGATATAAAGGCGTTCCGTGACCCGGATAAGATAGAAATAATACTGAGAAATTACGATGAGCCCTATGATCCGCTTATCATTGACGATGAAAACGGGGACGATAAATTCTCAAAGATAGGCGTAGTCATAGTTCAGAAAATGGCGTCCGAGATCTTGTACGGATATGCTTACCACCTCAACGTGGTATCAATAAGCATACCTACGACCGAGATGAAAAAGGAAGAAACGGAGCAAAAGATCCGCAAAATGAGGAGCAATAAGGCTTCTGACGTAAAAATAGGCATAGAATTAAATATTTTTAACAGCGGCTATTGCCGTTACGGCGATCAAAAATACATAAAACTGAAAGGACACGGATTTTCCTGTGTTGATTTCAATATGGCAAATACCAATACGGAGCTTTACACCTCCCCCGAGTCGGACACGCTTTTGCTGCACGAAAAATCGTTAGCCGACGCCGCCGGTATCAAAATACATCAGGTTCACGGTCCGTGGCGTTCCCCTCCAAGGGACACAACGCCTGAGGATAGGGCGGAGCGTATGGATAAAATGAAAAAATCCATCCGTGCGGCGGCACTTCTCGGCTGTAAAAACTGGGTAGTCCACCCCCTGATGCCCTTCGGAACCGACGATACCGTTACAGGCAACGAAAACGGGACATGGGATATAAATCTGCGGTTTATGCGTGAGCTTCTTATCACCGCCAAGGAATGCGGCGTTACGATTTGTCTTGAAAATATGCCGATGACGAAGTTTTCCATGGCAAAGCCGTCTGCGATTTTGCGCTTTGTAGAAGAAATAAACGATGATAATTTTAAGATCTGTCTGGACGCAGGTCATGTCGCCATGTTTGAGGGGCTGTCCTTATCTGATGAGGTACGCCGTCTCGGGAACAAAATACAAGTTCTGCACGTTCACGACAATAAATGCGGCAAGGATCTGCACATGATGCCCTATTTCGGTACGGCGGACTGGAAAGCGTTTGCACGTTCTCTTAAGGATATAGGCTTTGACGGCGTATTCTCGCTTGAGACTTCGCCTCCGCAAAGCCTGCCGGATCCCCTGTTTGAAAAAGCCTGCACACTGCTTTATGATATCGCCGATGAAATTATAAACAGCGGGGAAAACAGTTGAAAACAGAATAAAAAAAATGCGGGCGGATAATATCCGCCCCTACAAAGGTGACAATATGCGGTTGCTGTGTAGGGAACGACCCGAGTGTCGTTCCGTTGTATGCCTGCTTCGGTGCTGTTGCTCCGCCTCGCCTTCCCCTTGATGTCCGCAGAGCGGCTCCGCATTGCAAGCAATGCTATGGGGGAAGGTGGGTTTTGCCGCTTCGCGGCAAAACTCGAATGAGGGGTTATTGCAAAATGTCCGCAATAACCTCCGACAGGGCTTTTGCCATAGATGCAAAGCCAAAATCCGTCGGATGGCTATTATCCACAGTTCCCGAGTCCCTGCAAAGCCCGGTCAATGCGACGCCGTCAATAAAATATACGTTTTTATCGCCGGATAAAACCGCATTATTATACGTCTTTTGTATTATATCCCGTCTTATTTTTTCACCTTCCGTCAAAAAATATTTGGGACGCGGCATAATTATAACCGGCAAAAGTGGCTTTTGACGCCGTATGGCTTTAAACATTTTTTCGTGTGTTTTTTCAAGATGCTCCGAAGACGGAGCGTTATGGTCATAGTCATAGACAAAAACGGACATATCAAGATTTTTTATGTATTCGATCATACTGTCCTCCGCCATTGCGCTGCCGGCAAACCCAAGGTTTATATAGTCACAGTCAAAGGCTCTTGAGACGATCTCCTGATAGCTCATTCCCGGTCTTGACGCACAAGCTCCCTGTGTTATTGACGAGCCGTAATATACAATCGGTTTTTTATTTTTATACGGCTTTGGCTCCTTTAGCATACAGCCGTCCTTTAACCCGATATATAATTCTTTAACGTCTGAATACAGCGGAAAGTTTATTGTTATTTGCCTTCTTGCAGTGCTCTCAAATTCGATTATACTTTCATAGCTGTCTTTTATATCAAACGGCGGCACGAATGTTCTTACAAATAAGTTATCCGCATATAAATCAAAACCTGCCGAGCCCGTCAACGCAAAATGCGGCATTTTACCCAACCTGTCCATCAGAACATTTATAGCTACATACGGGCTGTCCGTTTCAAATCTGACTCTGCCGCCCGCAGTATTAGCATGAAGATTATGCACTCTCTCGCTTATCTTACGCGCAACATTTTCCGGTATACGCCTGTATTTACCGTTCTCCCTGAAAATTCCGTATATTTTAAACGGCGCGTCATCTGCTTTATAAAACCGGATGTCGTTTTTATCTATAGCTGTTTTGACGGCAAAATTTTTATCTGTCTTGGATATGTCAAACATTTTGTATCTCTCCTTGATTATTAAAATAAGTAAGATTTTTATGCCGACGGGCAAAGTGAAATATGTGGCTTTTGCAAATGTGAAATTTAAAACCTTTGGTTTTAAGCTAAATTAAATCCGCTCATTCATCGTGCGAAGCACATTTAGCGCACGAAGTGCATTTAGCTGTGCCGTGCACAATTTAGCTCGCTCAAAGAGCGAATTTAGCTGGAAAAGCCGAACGGTTTAGATGCAATTATTTAAACAAAATCGCTTTAAGCGATTTTGCACCTTACTGAAACTTGTCAAGATTTTCGGACTAATAAAAGAGTGAATTTTTATTCCATAAAGCA
>CACZPW010000276.1 GCA_902783115.1 uncultured Ruminococcus sp.
AGAGTTACAAAAATGTGTGCAAAATATTGAAAATATAAAAAAAGATAAAAACAAGGTTGACCTTTTTAGTATTTTAGGTTAGAATATTACCTGTATAATGGAGGTTTGTCTGATGAGAATTATAGCGGGAGAAAGACGCGGTCACAAGCTGAAGGATTTTAGCGGTGATGACGTCAGACCTACTACGGACAGAGTCAAGGAATCTGTTTTCAATATTATCAGTCCCTTCATTCCCGGATCCCGGGTGCTTGATATGTTTTCCGGCAGCGGTGCGCTGGGCTTTGAGGCGATATCAAGGGGTGCCGTAAGTGCCGTGTGCCTTGATAATGACAGAAGATCCGCCGATATTATCAGACAAAATGCGCAGGCTCTTTCATATACGAACAGGTGTGAGATTATAAACTGCTCATGCTTTGACTATATAAAGAGAACGGATGCGCGGTTTGATATAATTTTTCTTGATCCGCCGTATAACAAGGGTTATATCCTGCCCGCAATAGAGGGTATCGTCAAAGGACGCATACTTTCGGAGGACGGGATAATAGTGCTTGAAAGCGACGGTACGGATTTTCATTCCGATATAGACGGATTGTGTATTTACAGGCAGAGAAAGTACGGGCGGACGTATATTACCATATATCAGTATGGGAAGGAAAGTTAAATGAAAACAGCAGTTTATCCGGGCAGCTTTGATCCGGTAACCAACGGTCATCTGGATATTATAGAGCGTGCAAGCAAGATTTATGATAAGGTCGTAGTCGGCGTGCTTACAAACGGCGCCAAAACTCCGCTGTTTGCCGCGGAGGAAAGAGTGGAGCTTTTAAAGGCGGTAACATCGGACTTCCCAAATGTTCATATTGACAGCTTTTCAGGTCTGTTGGTGGATTTTGCGAGAGAACAGAAGGCATGCGTTATAATAAAGGGATTGAGGACCGTAAACGATTTTGAATATGAGCTTCAGATGGCGCTTCTTAACAAGGCGCTTGATCCCAATATTGAAACGATGTTTATGATGACCAACACTAAATACTCTTATATAAGCTCAAGCATGGTAAAGGAGCTTGCCGCCTTCAAAGGCAATCTTGACGGTTTTGTGCCGGAAAAAATAATAGGTAAAATAAAAGAAAAATATAAAGATTGAAAGGATGAGTCGAGGTATGGATACAGAAATGGATATCATGGAGATCATTGACATGATGGAGGAGACGATTGATAAAGCATCGGCAGTGCCGCTTACAGGTAAGGTAATGCTTGACAAGGATGAGCTTCTTGATTATATACAGGAAATAAGACTTGTATATCCCGATGAGCTAAAGGAAGCAAAGTGGGTAAAAGAAGAGCGTCAGAGGATTTTATCCGAGGCTGAGTCAAGAGCAGAGTCCATAAGAAAGAGTGCCGAGGAAACTCAGATGCAGCTTATTGACGAGCATGAGATTACCAAGTGTGCTTATGACAAGGCAAACGAGCTTGTAAATACCGCAACCGCAAAGGCTATGGATATCAAGACTGATACCGCTCAGTACGTTGATGATATCTTAAATGATGTTGAACATAGACTTGACCTTCTCCTGCGTAAGGTTCGTGAGGACAGAGGATATTTCAATAATAACTGATTACAGAACACCTTGGTGTTAAGAGCTGGATATTGTATGTGTTCAGCTCTATTTGTGTTTTATACGGAAGAGCGTATGCTTTTTGAATAAATAAATTTTAAAAACCGGGAGATAAAAATTATGCTGTCAGATATAGAAATCGCATTATCGGCAAAAATGGATAATATCAAAGATGTTGCGGCAAGGCTTGGCATCAAGGAGGACGAGCTTGAGCTTTACGGTAAGTATAAGGCAAAGCTCGGCACAGAGGTAAGGAACAAATTCAAGAATGATCCCGACGGCAAGCTTGTTTTGGTTACGGCAATAAACCCAACGCCTGCGGGTGAGGGAAAAACAACAACCACGATAGGACTCGGCGATGCCTTGAGCGCTTTGGGAAAAAAGTGTGTTCTTGCGCTCCGCGAGCCGTCGCTCGGACCCGTTATGGGCGTTAAGGGCGGCGCTGCCGGAGGCGGCTACAGTCAGGTGGTGCCGATGGACGATATAAACCTGCATTTTACGGGCGATATGCACGCAATAACGGCGGCAAACAATCTTTTGTCCGCAATGATAGATAATCATATACACCAGGGTAACGAGCTTGATATCGACGTTACAAATATCGTTTGGAAAAGAGTTACGGATACAAATGACAGAGCGTTAAGGCATACTATGGTAGGTCTTGGGGGACACATAAACGGCGTGCCGCGCGAGGACGGCTTTATGATAACCGTTGCTTCGGAAATAATGGCGATACTGTGTCTTGCAAGCGATCTTGACGATTTAAAACGCCGTTTCGGGGACATAATAATCGGCTATAACAAAAAAGGCGAGCCTGTATATGCAAGGGAGCTTCATGCCGAAGGCGCAATGGCGGCGCTTATGAAGGACGCGATAAAGCCAAACCTTGTTCAGACCTTAGAGCATACGCCCTGCCTTATCCACGGCGGTCCGTTTGCAAATATCGCACACGGCTGTAACAGTGTTCAGGCAACAAAGCTTGCGATGAAAATGGCGGACTATACCATAACCGAGGCAGGCTTCGGCGCAGATCTGGGCGCGGAAAAGTTTATGGATATAAAATGCCGTATGGCAAATATCCGTCCCGACGCGGTGGTCATAGTTGCGACCGTAAGAGCGCTCAAATATAACGGCGGAGTTAAAAAGACGGAGCTTAAGACGGAGAATCTTGACGCGCTTAAAAAGGGTGTGGTAAATCTGGAAAAGCATATAGAAAATATGGTAAGCTTCGGTGCGCCCGTCGTTGTTGCGATAAACCGCTTCGGTACTGATACCGACGCAGAGCTTGATTGCGTTTCGCAGGTATGTAAGAAGCTGGGCGTAAAATACGCTATGTCAGAGGTATTTTTGAAAGGCTCAAAGGGCGGAATCGAGCTTGCAAATGCTGTTTTGGAGGCGATTGAATCCGATACGGCAGACTATAAGCCCGTATATGATATTGACGATACCATAGAAAACAAGATAAGCGCCATTGTAACAAAGATATACGGCGGCAAGGATGTTCAATACTCGAACAAGGCTAAGAAAGCAATACGCAGATTAGAGGAGTTCGGACTTGATAAAAAGCCGGTATGCATCGCAAAAACACAGTATTCCCTGTCCGACGATCCGTCGTTACTGGGCAGACCTACGGATTTTACGGTGAATGTATCGGAGGTGCGCGTATCAAACGGCGCGGGATTTATCGTTGCGGAAACGGGGAATATTATGGTAATGCCGGGTCTTCCCAAGGTGCCTGCGGCAAATAATATCGACGTTGACAATGTCGGAGTTATTTCGGGACTGTTTTAAAAGAGAGTTAAAGTGGAAAAGATAAAAACCTTTAAATCGTACAGCTATGATGATACCGTGTCCTTTGCATCATCTTTTGCAAAGGATATAAAAGCGGGTGCGGTAATATGTCTGAGGGGCGATCTGGGCGCGGGCAAAACCGCATTTGTACAGGGCTTTGCAAAGGGACTGGGGATATGCGAATATATCACAAGCCCGACCTTTACAATTGTAAATGTGTACCAAAGCGGCAGAGTGCCCCTGTACCATTTCGATGTTTACAGGATTGCCGATAGCGGCGAAATGTATGAAATAGGATATGAGGAATATGTTTACGGCGATGGTATAAGCATAATCGAATGGCCGCAGCTTATTGAGGATATCCTGCCTTTTGAACGGTATGAGGTCAATATCACAAAGGATATGGATATTGATGAAAATTACAGGGAAATAGAGATTTATAAATTATGAGAGTTTTGGCGATAGATACGGCTACGGATGCGGCGTGCGCCGCAGTGGTGGAGGATAATACCGTTTTGGGCGAATATATCCTCAATCATAAAAAAACACATTCGCAAAAAATTATGGTGATGATCGACCGTCTTTTATCGGAGCTTGAGCT
>CACZPW010000277.1 GCA_902783115.1 uncultured Ruminococcus sp.
GATTGGTGTTGTGTGTAAACACGGACAGTCCGGGAGGCCTGTCCCTACATCACATACCAGAATGCAATTTTGTAGGGACCGGCGTCCTCGACGGTCCGTTACCATAATATCAATTCAGGCACATAAACCGAAATTTAGAGGATTAAAGGGTGGATATATGCCCATTTTAAAAATTACAAGAGGAGTACAGTTTTATGAAAATATTGGTAGTAGGCAGCGGCGGCAGAGAGCACGCAATTATCTGGAAAATTGCACAGTCAAAAAGAGTTGACAAAATCTACTGTGCGCCGGGTAACGGCGGTATTGCATCACTTGCCGAGTGCGTTGATATAAATGTAATGGACAAGGAAAAAATGGTTGCATTTGCAAAGGAAAATGCCATTGACCTTGTGTTTGTTGCGCCGGATGATCCGCTTGTTGACGGTATGGTCGATGCGCTTGAAGCGGCGGGCATAAGAGCGTTCGGACCGCGAAAGAATGCGGCGATCATAGAGGGCTCAAAGGCATTTTCAAAGGAGCTTATGAAAAAATACGGTATCCCTACCGCAAAATATGAGGTATTTACCGACAGCGAAAGTGCGATCGAATATCTTAAAAAGGGTACATTCCCTGCGGTCATAAAGGCGGACGGGCTGGCTCTTGGCAAAGGCGTAATAATAGCAAATGATCCGGACGAGGCAAAAACGGCTGTACGGGATATGATCGACGGCGGCAAGTTCGGAAAGAGCGGAAGCCGTGTCGTGATCGAGGAGTTTTTAACCGGACCTGAGGTTTCCGTACTTGCGTTTACGGACGGAAAGACCGTAAAGCCGATGGTTTCCGCGCAGGATCATAAGCGTGCCTATGATAACGACGAGGGTCTCAATACCGGCGGAATGGGTACGTTTTCGCCAAGCCGCTTATACGATGAAGAAAAGGCAAAGGAGTGTATGGAAAACATATTCCTGCCTACGATCCGTGCAATGGCAAAGGAGCAAAGACCGTTCAAGGGAGTTTTGTATTTCGGACTTATGATGACAAAGGACGGCGTTAAGGTTATAGAGTACAACTGCCGATTTGGTGATCCTGAAACACAGGTGGTATTGCCGAGATTAAAAACCGATCTTGTGGATATTATGGAAGCGGTAATTGACGAAAAGCTTGATGAGCTTGATATAGAATGGTACGATAATGCGGCGGTATGCGTTGTTGAGGCATCGGGCGGATACCCGGTGGAGTATAAAAAGGGCTTCCCCATAACGGGACTTGACGCTGTGGCAGATGACGATAATATAGTTGTATTCCATGCGGGAACAGCCGTAAAGGATGGTGTGCTTGTGACAAACGGCGGCAGAGTCTTAGGCGTTACGGCAGTTATGGATAACCTTGATAACGCAATCAAAAAGGCGTATGAGGCGGTTTCAAAAATACATTTTGAAGGCGAATTTCACAGAAGGGATATTGGGATAAAAAAGTATAATTGATTTGGAGGCGGCGGATTATGAAACGACAGGATTATATTTCATGGGACGAGTATTTCATGGGAATCGCTCTTTTGTCCGCGCAGCGTTCAAAGGACGACAATACGCAGGTCGGGGCGTGTATAGTAAACCATGAAAACAAAATTTTATCGCTTGGCTACAACGGTATGCCCACGGGTTGTGACGATGATAAAATGCCGTGGGATCGTGAGGGGGATGCGATAAATACGAAGTATATGTATGTATGTCATGCAGAGCTTAATGCGATTTTAAACAGCGGCGATACGTCGCTGAAAAATTCGGTTTTGTATGTAACGCTGTTTCCCTGCAACGAATGTGCAAAGGCGATAATCCAGAGCGGAATAAAAGAGGTCGTGTATTTGTCCGACAAATACAGCGGCGAGGCAAACAATCTTGTTGCAAAGAAGCTGTTCGATATGGTCGGCATAGATTACCGTCCGTATAAAATGACAGGCAAAACAATAGAATTACAGCTATAAATTTATAAAGGAATAAAGTATGGACAAGAAAACAGTTTCCAAAATACGGTTATTTCTTGACGGCTTGATTTTGCGAATGGAGGAAAACAAGCCGTTTTTTTCTGATATGACCGTGATATACAAATCGGGCGCAAAGGAATTTACGGCACTCATAGCGTATGAGGAAAACAGACTGATAACAGACTATCAGGCGGTAAAAAAGCAGATAGCGCCGGACGGACTTGCCGGCTTTATATGCAGCGAGGCGCTTAAATATGACGATGCAAAGATCATATATAACGAGCGGGGGCAAAGGATCGTAATAGAGCATGACAGGGGCAAGGTTTCCTTAAAGCATGAGGATAATATAAGCGACACTCCGCAAGAGAGCGTTGTAAAGGTGGGCAGGGAGTATGTTGTAAATCCGGCAGCCGCAAAGGAGCTTTTGACCGAGATAGGCATACTTGCAAAGAACGGCAAGATAAAAAACGATAAGATACGCAAATATAACCAGATAGATTATTTCGCAGAGCTGATGCGTGACGTGCTGAAGGAGATAGGCGACAGGGACGAATATGTGATCATGGACTGCGCCTGCGGCAAGAGCTATTTATCGTTTGTGCTTAATTTCTATCTGCGGGATATTTTAAAGAAAAAGTGCAGCTTTATCGGTATAGACTATTCCGACGTTGTGATAGAAGCGTCAAGGCGTATAGCGAAAAATCTCAATTATAACAATATGGAATTTGTAAAGGCGGATCTGAGGGAATACACGCCGCCGAAAAAGGTTGACGCGGTAATATCCCTTCACGCCTGCGATGTGGCAACGGATATGGCGCTTGCCATCGGCATACGGACGGGCGCAAAGGCGATCGTAACGGTGCCATGCTGCCACAAGGATATACTGAAGCAGTATTCGTATGAGCCGTTTACAGCCATAACAAAGCACGGGATCTTAAAGGCGCGCCTTGCCGATACCCTGACCGACGGACTGCGTGCGGCATATCTTGAGGCGGAGGGGTACAAGGTTTCGCTTATCGAGTATATATCTCCGCTTGAAACGCCGAAAAATATCATGATACGGGCGGTATATACGGGCAGGAAAAATCCGGAATCGAAAAAGCAGTATACTTTACTCAAGCGTATGCTTAACGTTGAGCCTGCTATAGAACGGTTTTTAAACGGGACGGACAAGACAGCGCTTTCAAGCCTTGTTAAGGATTGGGATATATAATAAGCGGTATATCAGATTATATAGCTTACAGATCGGAGTATGTAAAATGAACATAAAGGATTTTGAAGAAAAGACTGCAGCCGTAAAGGAAATATATGACGGCAGAGTTGTAAAATTAAGGGTTGAGGACATAATCCTGCCCGACGGAAAGCCTGCAAAAAGGGAGCTTATAAAGCACCCGGGCGGGGCGGGAATGGTAGCCGTTGATGAGGATATGAATGTTTTGACGGTACGCCAGTACAGGATCGCGGCAAGGAGCATGATGCTTGAGATCCCTGCCGGAAAGCTTGAATACGGCGAGGATCCAAAATTCTGTGCGGAACGTGAATTGGTCGAGGAAACGGGCTATAAAGCGGGCAGGGTGGTACCACTGGGAAGCTACTATGCAACGCCCGGCTACTGTGAGGAGGTTTTGCACCTGTATCTTGGCACAGACCTTACATGGCAAGGTCAGAAGCTTGACGAGGGCGAATTTCTGAACGTGGAAAAATACCCGCTTGACTATTTGTATAAAATGGTTATGGATAATAAGATAAACGACGCCAAAACAGCCATAGCGATATTAAAAGCAAAGGCGATCCTGGGCTGATATGCTTAAGATACGCAATTTATACCGATAATTTTTCAAGCAATCCCGTACAGCCGCGTTCAATATCATTGTACGCGGTTTTAAAATCACCGCTGTACCACGGATCGCTTATATCGTCCTGTGAGCCGGCGAAGCCAAGGAGCTTATACACCTTTTTATCCCTGTCCCCGCCGATGATGCGTGATATGTTGTGCATATTCCTATCGTCCATACCGATAATATAATCGTATTTATCGTAGTCAGAACGCTTAAGAAGCGCCGCGCGCTTATTGCCGCAGGATATGCCGTGTTTTTTAAGCTCCGCCTGTGCGGGCGGGTATACGGGGTTTCCGGTGCCGTTTAGGATCTCCTCGGTGCTTGTGGCGGCGGATGCGATATAAAAATCATTCTCCATACCACGGTTTTTTACCATGTCTTTTAATATAAATTCTGCCATTGGTGAACGGCAAATGTTGCCGTGGCAAACAAAAAGTATCCTTATCATTTCGCGTCCCTTTCATCATCAGCTCATTCAAGTACCGTAAACGATACCGTGCCGTGTACCGAGATCCTGTCGCCTTCTTCAAGGTCAAAGGTGTACGAGTTAAGCAACAAAAGCTCCTCGGAGATTCTTGTGCCGCTTAAAATCGAGCTTACGGAAAAGCTGCCGTCGCCGGTTGCCAAATACCGTCCGGGCTTTAGCTCATCGCCCGCAAGCACGACGGTATCGGAAAATGTTTCGGTACGTCCGCGCTTTAAATCAACTCCCGATTTGAGTCTGTCTGTGATTTTTTTGATATCGTCTGCTTTTGTCTTAAGGCTGTTTAGCGTATCGGTTTTTTCCTTGATATCCGAATCCGCTTTTTGTATATCCTCTTTAAGCTTTGTTATCTTGCCGTTCAGTTCGTTTTTTTCGCCGCTGCTGTCGGTTTTTGAGCCTATGCCGGAGCTTAAAATCTCCTGTCTTGATTTTAACCGTTCATTTTCGGCGGCAATTGATTGCGTCATGGAATTTACCTGCTTTTTTGCAATGGCACGGGAATGGGAATTCATACCCGCGATCAGTGCCGCAACAGAAAATCCGACAGTTAAGATCGCAGTTATTATACAGATGAGAGTGTCACGCTTCATATCAGTCACCCTCCCTTTCAAACCGCGTTTCGTTGTCAAGCTTTATAATATCCCCATCCGAGAGATTAAATACGGCACCCGGGATATTTAACCGTTCATTTTCCTTTAAGGCTCTGTTCTTTGATGCAAGCAAAAACGTACCCATACCCGAAACCCTGTAGCTTCCGTCGGGTATATGCACGCCTACCGTATATATACCCGCATCAAGGATATATGAGCGTTCCTTATATTCCTTAAGCTTTGCGCTGAGTTGGTCAAGCTCACGGGTCTGTGAAGCTGTTTCATTATCAAGCTCTGTGAGCTTGCCGCTTTTTTCGGCATACTCCGATTTTAAGGCATCATACATTTTTTTATATTCTATCACGTCATTGAAGGTCGTTTCGATACTGCGGTCATTTGCTTCAAGCTCCGAAACCTCGGCGCCGAGCCTTGCGTTTTCGGTTTTTGCACTGAGATATGCCTTGTCCGTTTGAGTGAGCCTTGCCGTATGCCCCGATACCCGCATATCGGAAACGGGTATGACAAATCTGCCGATGCAAAATGCGCAAAATACAACAATAACGCCTGCAAGCTGCGCCCAAACAGAGCGAGGCAGCCGTTTTTTCGGGATAAGCTCGTTTAATAAAACAGGCTTTCTTTGTTCTGTCGCATCGGGCTTTTTAATATTTCCGGACAGCGGCGGCGCGGAAGATGTATTTTCATTATTTGCACAGGCAGGATCAACAGATATCCCCGTATCCGGGGAAATATCCGGCTTATCCTCATAATATGCAATTATATCCGACACCTTCTTGTCCCTGGAATCGTCAAATTCGTTCATACGGAGCATCCTTTCCGTCAAATATTTTTTACGAGATACACGTCCTTAAACTGATAATAGAAGCTGTCTGCGGAAGCTTTTGCCTTCTCAAAATCGTCGAATATTCCGAAAACCGTAGGCCCCGAGCCGCTCATAACTGCGCCCAAAGCCCCGTTCCTGAGCATTTTTTCACCGATGCCTTTTATCTGCGGCTCAATATTCCCCGTCACAGACTCCATAACGTTAAAAAGGCGTTTGGAAATCTCAAAAAGATTACCTGCCGAAAGTGCGGCTATCATACCGTCCGTGTCGGGATGATGCGGTATCGGCTCATTGTCAATAGCCTCATATATAAGCTTTGTTGAGATATTTACAGGCGGCTTTACAAGCAATATAAAGCAATCGGGGAGCGGGGCAAGCGGCGTTAATATCTCGCCTATGCCCGAGGCAAGCTGTGTGCCGCCTGCGATACAGTACGGAACGTCCGCACCGAGTCCCTCACCGATTTTTGCAAGCTCGCTGTCCGTAAGCTTTGTATTATACAGCATATCGAGCGCCGCAAGCACCGCCGCCGCATTGGAGCTTCCGCCCGCAAGTCCTGCCGCAACGGGTATGTTTTTATGTATGATTATCCTTGCGCCGCCGTTTATTTTTGTATATTCCTTAAAGGCAAGCACTGCCTGATATGCAATATTTTTATCGTTGGAGGGCAGATATTTCAGATTGGTGGAAACGCTTATATCGCCGCCTGTTTTATCAACTATCACCAAATCAAACAGCGATGTCGTCTGCATGATCATTTTGACTTCATGGTAGCCGTCGGGGCGTTTTCCCGTAACATCGAGCGTCAGATTTATTTTTGCAAACGATCTGGCTATCGCGCGGGAGCCGGTTATTATAATATGGTCCCTGATCATTTATTATAACCTCCTTGTGAGAATTTATAAGGCATTATGCGACGCATCAACGGTATTTTTTATATCCGCGTCCGTTATTTCCGTATCCGTTTGAGTTTTTTTAAGATATAAAAGGTATTCGATATTCCCCTCGGGACCTTTTATAGGCGAAAACGAAAGGCCGCCGGTATAAAAGCCCGTTTCCCTTGCAAAGTCGATAACGCTTTTTACGACCTCGTAATGTACGTTTATATCACGGACAACGCCTTTTTTTCCGACCTTGTCCCTGCCCGCCTCAAACTGGGGCTTGATAAGTGCGACAACCTCGCCGACGGGGGATAACAGCTCCTTTGCAACGGGCAGTACAAGCCTCAGAGAAATAAACGATACGTCTATGGACGCAAAATCAATGTATTCCCCTATATCCCCGTGTGTGACATAGCGTATGTTCGTCCTCTCCATATTTACGACTCTTTCATCCTGACGGAGCTTCCACGCAAACTGACCGTAGCCCACGTCAACGGCATACACCTTTTTGGCGCCGTTTTGGAGCATACAGTCTGTAAAGCCGCCGGTCGAGGCGCCTATGTCCATAGCTATCTTATTCTCAAGAGTAATGGGAAATTCCTTTATCGCCTTTTCAAGCTTCAGACCGCCACGGCTTACATATCTGAGCTTTTCGCCCCGTATCTGCGGTTCGGTCACATCGGGATCGACCATCATGCCTGCTTTGTCGCATTTTTGGTTGTCGATATAAACCTGACCTGCCATGATCATTGCTTTTGCGTTTTGGCGGCTCTTTGCCAGTCCTTTTGATACCAGAAGCGTATCAAGCCTTACTTTTTCCATCTATGACCTCGTTAAAAATCGTATTTGCATCAACGCCGTACAGCTTATCAAGCTCCGCTACAGTCCCGTGTGTTATCGGCTTGTCGGGGAATGCGTATATTTTAAATGAGCATACAACATTATGCGCGGCCAATACCTGCGCTGTCATTTGCCCCATGCCGCCTGTTTTTACGTTGTCCTCTATCGTAATGACGTTTTTTGTTTTAAGCGCTGTTGCAATGATACTTGCTTCATCAAGCGGCTTTATTGTCGGCATAAGCATTACCTGTGCCGATATGCCCCTGTCATTTAAGCTGTCTGCAACCGACACGGCTGTATTTGCCATTCTGCCCGAGGCAATAATGCTTATATCCGTACCCTGCCTTATGACCTGCGCCTTGCAAAATTCAAATTCCGGAAGCTTCATATCAAGCTCCGCCCCGCCGCGCGGGTATCTTATCGCAATAGGTCCGTCATGGCGGTTTACGGCAAAATCGAGCATTTGTGAGAGCTCTTCAAAATTTGACGGCGATAAAATCACCATATTCGGCATGTGGGAAAGGTATGAAATGTCATACACTCCCTGGTGCGTTTTCCCGTCCGCACCCACAACGCCGGCGCGGTCAATGGGGAATACAACGTGCAGATTCTGAAGACAGACGTCGTGCAAGGTCTGGTCGTATGCACGCTGTAAAAACGATGAATACAGCGGTATAACGGGTATGTATCCGCCTGC
>CACZPW010000278.1 GCA_902783115.1 uncultured Ruminococcus sp.
AGGGTGATTTTACTATTTCAAAAGAAAATGCAAGCAAGGGCTGGAATATGCCGTACAGCAGATATATGATGCTACAGACGGTGCAAATAAGAAACAGTACGCATTTAATCAGATTAAGCAGGCTTTGGATACCCGCAACATATATGTAAATGATGTCGAGATATCCGAAACGATTGAAAGTGTGTTAAAGGAAATCAAAACTGAACTAAACGGTGTTTGGTGATATAAATTTAGGGGATGAAGATTTTTCTTTGTCCCCTATTTTTTACGGCTTATCAAACTAAATATTTTGCCAAAAAAACTTATGAATTTTTCCACCAAATTTCCACCAAAATCGAAATAAAATCGAAAAAACGGCAAATACAGCTATTAAGCCATTTAATAAAAAAACGCAAAAAATAAGCCCAAAACGGCTCTGTTATGCGATTTTAAATAATCTGAAATAATCTAAAAACAACTATATTGATGTCAAATAATCCATTGCCAAATCGACTTAGGATCTAGTGTCAACGACGTGGGAGTTCAAGTCTCTTCGGGCGCACCAAATGAGAAGAATCCAAACCTTGTACCGATTGGTATTGGGTTCGGATTTTTGTTATGGCTTAAATAAAAAACAACAAAAGCGCACCCTGCGGGACAAGCTTTTCCCTCAAAGCACGCTTGAGTCTGATTTTTTTGCAAAGAGCGCAGTTATACTATGCAAGAAGGTATGCGGGTGAGTATTTATGTAAGTATGCAGCATTATCGAATACCTTATCATAGCTTATCTGCTCTTTTTTGCTAATATCATATCTCAATTTTAACACATAGTTTACAAAAAGTTAATTGTTCAGATTACTTTTAGCGGAAACGGTGTTTTTTATGCGATAAATACCGCGCAGCAAAAAATTTGTAATTTTTTGAATAATCAAGAGCAATCAAGAAATAATAAGTCTATAAATAATTATGTTATTTTAGTATAAATCAGGAGGTTAGCTATGAAAGCAACAGGAATTGTAAGACGTATAGATGATTTGGGAAGGGTGGTAATTCCCAAGGAGTTAAGGCGCACTCTGCGCATACGCGAGGGCGATCCGTTGGAAATCTTTGTAAACAACGACGGCGAGGTGATATTTAAAAAATACTCTCCCATCGGCGAGCTTGGGGATTTCGCATCGGACTATGCCGAAACATTGGCAAAGGCAAGCGGTCAGGGCGCCGTTATAACCGACAGGGACAATGTTATTGCGGTGTCGGGCATACCCAAAAAAGAGCTTATACAAAAGCCCGTAAGCCACGAGCTTGAAAATATGATGAACGAGAAGATATCACTCACATCAGATGAGAGCAAGACTGTTTCGGTATCGGGAATAAGCGACAAATATAACGCAGGCGTTGTCGTGCCGATAATATCGGAGGGTGATACGATAGGCTCGGTGCTGTTTGTTATGCACGACGGTATGAAGCCTACCGAGGTTGAAAATAAATTGGCGGAATCCGCGGCGGGATTTTTAGGTAAGCACATGGAAGGCTAAGTAATTTTATCGGATCGATTATTCAAAACCGGATAACCGATCCGATTTTTTCTTGAAAAAAGCTCCGTTAAGTGATATAATATCAAAAACAAAACATATACGGAGTTATTCAAAATGGAAATAAAAGTAGTACATCAGATACTTGAATGGAATGAAGATGTTTCCGATAAGATAAAATCGGAGCTTAAAGTAAAAAAGGTATGCCTTGTAAATATTATGGGCTCGCCCGGCGCAGGCAAAACCTCGCTTATTACGACGCTGATAAAAGGCTTATCCGACAAATTCAGGATAGGCGTTATCGAGGGTGATATCCAAGGTCAGATAGACGCCGAAAAAATGAAGCTTCTGGGCGTACCCGTCGTACAGCTCAATACCGACGGTGCCTGCCACATAGAAGCGATGTCAATAGAAAATATCCTGCCTGAATTTGAGCTTGATAAGCTTGATGTTATATTTGTTGAAAATATCGGAAACTTAGTCTGCCCCGCCGAATTCAACATCGGTGAGAATATGCGTATAGCAATCCTTAGCATTCCCGAAGGCGATGATAAGGTTGAAAAATATCCGCTGATGTTTCAGACTACAGACATGCTTGTCCTTAACAAATACGATATGATAAAATACTTTGATTTTGACGAACAAAGAGTCATAAAAAACGCGAAGGATATAAACCCCGACATAAGCGTCTTCAAAATTTCAAATAAGACCTCCGAGGGCGTTTTGGAATTTATTGACTGTTTATCGGATAGAATAACGGAGACAATAAACTGATGCATGAGCTTAGTATTACACAAAGTATATTGAATATCGCTCTTAATTGCGCAAAAAAGGAAGATGCAAAGCACATAAACTCCATAAACCTTGTAATAGGCGAAATGACGGGCTATATACCGCATTACATACAGGAATATTTTGACATTGTAAGCAAAGACACCATTGCCGAAGGCGCAAGGCTTATTTTCAGGAAAACTCCCGCAGCTGCAAGGTGTAAGGAATGCGGTCACGATACACAGCTTAAAGATTATAAATTTATATGCGAGAATTGCTCATCGCAAAATCTTACCATTATATCGGGCAAAGAATTTTCGGTTGAAACGATAGATATAGAATGAGGTGCCAAATACAGATCAGCACCTCATTTTTTTATATATACCGCACACCGTATAGGATAAAATAAACGCTATTACGATTCCGCCCAGAACATCTGTGGGAAAATGAACGTACAGATACAGTCTTGAAAAGGCAATTACCGACGCCAAAATCAATACTCCCCGCCAAAACTTATTTTTTTCAAACCACAGTACGAATACCGCGGCAAAGCCCGCCTGCGTGTGTCCTGACGGAAACGAATAGTCGGTGGGATTTTTGACAAGCAGAGTTATATCGGTGTTTACCCAGCACGGCCTCGGCCTTGCAATGATATTTTTTAAAAATACGTTTGAAACAACAAGCCCGAGCAGTAAGGTTATTGCAAGAAGTATTCCCGTTTTTCTGTATTTTTTTGAGGCAAGTAAAACCAGCGCCAGAATTATCCACACCGCTCCCGAATTTCCGATAGTCGAAAAAAATACCATTATCTTATCAAGCCAACCGCACCGTATGATATCAAGCGCGTCAAGCAGGTACAGCTCTATATTTTGCATGTTTTATCCCCCCCCAATCTCAGCAGATTCTCGGCAATCCCTCACCTATAAGCTCCAAAACCACTCTTCTTCCGCCGATTTTTGTATTCATTATAACGCCGTTGCCTTCGGTTACCGTTCCGATGATTTTTGCATCCTCGCCGTATTTGCTGTTCCTTATAACAGACAGCGCAATATCAGCATCCTCAGCATCTACTACGGCAACAAGCTTGCCCTCGTTTCCCATGTGCATAATATTAAGTCCGAGGATTTGGGAAAAGCTCTTGACCTCATCCGATACGGGAATATCCGCCTCGTTTATCAAAAAGCATTTATCCGATGATCGGGACAGCTCGTTTAAGACCGTTCCCAGTCCTCCCCTTGTAATATCCCTTAAAGCGTGTATGCGTATTTTATTTTCAAGCATACCCAATACCATTTCATTCAGCGGCGCATTATCGCTTTTGATTGAGTTTTTGATACCCATTCTGTGACTTAAAACCGCTGCATGATGGTCGCCCATATTACCCGAAACGATTATTTTATCGCCCGCTTTGCAGTTTGAGCTTTTTATATCCGTTCCGTCCTTTACAAAGCCTACCCCGGTTGTATTTATATATATTCCGCCGCTGCCCTCGATGACCTTGGTATCTCCGCACACAAGACAAACATTTGCCTCTTTTGCGGTTTTTGACATTGATACGGCTATTCTTTCCAAAACCTCCGTATCCGCCCCCTCTTCGATTATATATGCGCTTGTAATGTATTTGGGCACCGCACCGCGCATCAGAAGGTCGTTTACCGTTCCGCAGACCGAAAGCCTGCCGATATCGCCGCCCGAATAGAAAAGCGGCGTTACAACAAAGCTGTCCGTCGTTATCGCTATTTTATTATCCCCGTCTACGACCGCGCTGTCCTCCATAGCGTCAAGCACAGGGTTTGAATTTGCCTTTTTGAATATATTTTCGATCAATCCGGAAGTTGCTCTGCCGCCGCTTCCGTGTGCCATTGTTATTTTCATAAGCTATAACCTCTTATTCACATAATGGTGAAAGCACGCACCCTTCGCAGATACCATACACGCACCCTGCGGATTTTCGGGAGTGCATACCCCTCCAAAGAGCGGACACTCGCAGGGTGAAAGCATACCGGAAATCACGTCTGCACATTTACAGGCGCTGTTATACATACTGTCCGATATAAGATTTTGACTTCCCGCGTCAAATTCGCCATATTCCTCTTTTAATACCATTCCCGAATTTTTTATTATGCCCATACCCCGCCATGGCGCATCGGTTATCTTAAAATATTTCAAAAGCTTTTCTTTTGCCCGTTCATTCCCCTCGGTTGTAACAACAGACGTATACATATTCAATGCTTGTCCGCCCTTAAGCTTTGTAAGGGCATAAACCGACAAAAGAAGCTCCTCGCCCGAAAATCCCGATACGACAAACGGTACCTGTAATTTTTTTGCCAAATCCAAAAACAGTTCGTATCCCGTTATAATGCTTACATGTCCCGGAGCTAAAAATCCGGTTATTTTACCGTTTTTCGCAAAAACTGTGCGTATTGCCTCGGGCATGGTTTTTATGGCAGTCAAAAGCTTTACGTTTTTGATATTATCATTTATAAGCCGCTCGATAATAAGCGCATATACGGGGGCGGTCGTTTCAAAGCCTACCGCCGCAAAAACAAAATTACGCCCCGTATCCGCTTTTGCAAGCTCAATGATTTCAAACGGCGAATAGACAGTTTTTACGCTTGCGCCCATTGCCGAAGCGTCGCTTAACGAAAGCTTTGTACCCCTCACCCTTATCATATCACCGAAGGTAACAACAGTAGTATTTTGGGTAAGCGCAAGCTCCAGAAGTCTGTCGATATATGCCGCCACAGTCACGCACACAGGGCAGCCCGGCCCGGAAATAAGGCGTATTTTATCGCTGAGCATATCGGGTATGCCGTTTTGCGAAATTGTCGCTGTATGCGTTCCGCATACCTCCATTATCGTACATTGAGGTCCGTCGTAGCTTTTAAGATATTCCTTTACTGTAGCTATATCCATTCATATTTCCTCTAATTGAGAAAACAGCTCCGCCATTTCCTCTGCCTCTGTCTTGTTTATCCTCTGTATTATAAGTCCCGCATGAACAAGCACATGATCGCCCGCACTTACGGGAACGATACCTGCGTTTGCGGTTATGATATTCCCGTTATAATCGACATGTGCAATGTTATCCTCTATTTTTATTACCTTACCCGGTGCCGCTATACACATACATTTACTCCTGTCCGTTTACCGCATACCACGCCTGTCCCAAGGCTATGCCCTGGTCGTTTGGCGGTACCTGTTCGTTTATATAAACCGAAAATCCCAAATCACTGAGCCTGTTATAACACATTGTCGTTAAGATTTCATTGGCAAATACGCCGCCCGATAAAACTATTTGCTTTATCCCGTTTTCCTGCGCGGTATTTATCACCGCATCGGCTACGGCTATATGAAAGCCCATTGCAATATCCGGAGGATTTGCGGTATTCTTCGCTGCGTCAACAGCTTTTATAAGCTCTTTTATATCCCATACACCGTTATTTATTTTAATTTTAAGCTTATACGGATTTTTTGACTTTCTTGCCGCATTTTCAAGCTTTATGGCACTCTCACCCTCATAATCCGAATATGAGCTTATGTCCAAAATCGACGAAACCGCGTCAAACAGACGCCCCATACTCGATGATTTTACGGTATTTATACGGTTATTTATCGCTGCTTTTATAAGCGCCGCATCTTTGCTCACCGGCTCTAAGTCTGCGGCAATCCTGTAGCAATCAGAAATAGTATCCGCATTTTTTGCATTTTCGTCTCCGCCAGCAAGCTCTGTATATGCCAAATGCCCGACTCTTTTAAAGCCGTTATCGTATTTTATCACCTCGCCGCCCCAGATATTATCGTCCGCGCCGTAGCCCGTTCCGTCAAATATAAAGCCCAAAGCAGTACCCTTTATCCTATGCTCCGCAATAACCGACGCCATGTGCGCATAGTGATGCTGTAGGGTTTTATTATGCCCGATATGCGCACTCAAATAAAGGGG
>CACZPW010000279.1 GCA_902783115.1 uncultured Ruminococcus sp.
ACCCTGTGGAATTAAGAACGAATTATACAAAATCAGACTATGCCGTTGCTCATGATAATGAGCCTGTTTTTTCGTGGGGCGCGATAAATGAGCTGTCGGGCGCTTACCAAAAGTCGTTTCATATCATTGTGAGATCGGGGGATAGGTGTTTTTGGGACAGCGGTACCGTCATGTCAAAAACGCAGAGCGTAAAATATGGCGGCACAAGCCTTTTATCGGGCGCAAGGTATGAATGGACGCTTGTGATCACGGATAATTTCGGAAATGTAAGCACAGAGGGCAGGGGCTTTTTTAAAACCGCCTGCTTTGATGAGTGGCAGGGCGAATGGATAGCGGCAAAAACGGAAAATGAGCATGGAGTTCAATATTTTGTGACCGGTTTTTCGCTTGACAAGATCCCGCAAAGGGCGGTATTATATCATTGCGGCATAGGACTTTCAAAGGCATACATAAACGGTGAGGCTCTCAGCGATAATTTATTGGAGCCGGCATTTACAAACTATGCAAAGGAATGTCAATATATAACGGATATTGTAGATAACAGCATATTAAAAACGGGGAATAATACCCTTAAAATAGCCGTAGGCGGCGGTTGGAGAAAGAATTACGGACGGTATCTTGACAATTTGTCGCAGGACAGGGCTATTGAATTTATGGGCGAAAGTGCGCTGAATGCGCAGCTTGTCCTGTATTTTGAAGACGGAACTCAAAAAACGGTCGCTACCGGCACAGATTGGAAATGTATGAGCGGTGCGATCACCTACAGCCATTTATTTAACGGCGAGATATGCGACGAATACGAAGAAAAAAATAACAAAAATTATAATGAATACGAAACCAAGCCGGTAAAAAAACCGGATTTTAATATAGGAAAATCAGTGCCTCAGTGCATAGAGGCAATAAGAATAAAAAGTGAGATAAGCCCCGTCGCCGATTACTATGCGGGCGGCAAGCATATTTTTGATTTCGGCAAAAATCTTGCGGGTGTAACCGTTTTATCCGTAAACGGTGTTGCCCGCGGAAAGGTCACGTTTAAAATAAGGCACGCAGAGGAAACCTGTGATAACGGCGAGCTTTTTTTTGCACCGCTCAGAAGCGCAAGAGCCGAGGATATATATATAGCCAAAGAGGGGGCGTTGAACATTTCATATATGCCCCGGTTTACATATCACGGGTTCAGGTATGCGCAGCTTGAAACAGAGGGTGAATTTTTTGGCACTGCAACGCTTAAAGCCGTAAGCTTTTATACGGATATCGATACGGACAGCTTTTTTAGATGCTCCGATACTACGGTAAATGAGTTTTATAACTGCGCGATAAGAACGGAAAGAGCAAATCTGCACTCAATAGCGAGCGACTGTCCGCAAAGGGACGAGAGAATGGGTTGGTTAAATGACGCAACCGTCAGGTTTGGCGCACTCAAATATAATTTTATGCCCGTAAAGCTGTTTGAAAAAGTGGTAAACGATATAAAAAACGAGCAGGGTGACGACGGAACTATCACCTGCACGGCGCCGTTTGTATACGGTGAACGCCCTGCCGATCCGGTATGCTCGGCATACCTTATTGCGGCAAGGGAGCATTATCTTATTACGGGCGATGTATCGCTTATAAAAAAGCATTATGCGGGATTTAGAGCCTGGAATGACTATTTGAAATCAAGACGGCGCGGCGGGATCGTGGAATACTCATATTACGGCGACTGGGCAGGACCTGCGGATTGCTGTTACAGGGTGGATACGATTGGCGATTCGGATACAAAAAAGCTTGAAGAATACGATACCGACGCCGCAAATTCGATATATACGCCGGGCGCGCTTATATCCACCGCATTCCATTATTTAAATTACCGAATGCTCATTGAATTTGCCGGACTTTTGGGTAAAGAGGACGACGCTTTGACATTTAAAACGGAGGCAGAAATTGTAAGAGCGGGATTTTTGAAAAAGTGGGTAAATGATAATGGCGTTGTTCATAACGGCTCACAGGCTTGCCAGGCACTTGCGCTCTACGTAGGCATTTTGCCCGAAGGCTGCAGGGCGTCGGCGGCGCGCATTATGAATGAGGCGGTCAAAAATGCGGGCTACAGACTGCAGACCGCAAATATTACGACGCCGATGCTTTTGACGATGCTTGCAAAATACGGCTACAAAAACACCGCATGGAAGCTGTTTTCAAGAACGGAATATCCCTCCTGGGGATATATGATAGCTAACGGAGCAACTACCGTATGGGAGCGGTTTGAACTCAAAAAAAGCAGCGGTATGAATTCGCATAATCACCCCATGTACGGCGCGGCGCTGTCGGGCTTATATGAGCTGCTTGCGGGCTTTAAAACCGTTGTGCCGGGGTACAGATATGAAATATCGCCGTTTTTGCCTGACGGAATTTATTATTATGAGATGAAAGTGCCGCTTTTAAACGGGTATATATACATTAAGGCGGAAAATAAATACGGCAAAAGCACCGTAAACATATCCGTACCCTTCGGAGTTACCGTAAAATTTCGCAATAAGGAATTATCATCGGGCTTTCATCATATAGAGCTTGCCCCAAATGAGGAGGAATAAAATTGGAGTTTGATAAATTATTGGCGCCCTTTTGGGAGGGCAAAGAGGTCTTTAACGAAACGGTTATGCTTTTATCGGAGGGCGGAAAAGAGCCGTATGCAAGGCTTTTTTATGAGCCGGACAGCATTTTGTCGGTAAGCTCGACCGACGGTAAAACCGAATATATAAGGGGCGTGGACTGGGAATATAAAAACGGAAGGCTCATTATGCTAAAAGGCTCTTCCATGCCTTATATGAACAGTGAGGAGCTGCACTTTTACGGTGAGCCGAAGGAGGGCTGCTTAAAAGCCAAGGACGGCGGACATATCCTATATGAAGCGCATGGATATTTTCATAAAAGACAGCTTGCCGTTTCGTATACTCACAGCGACGCTGTCGATTTCGGCATACAGCACCCCGATGAAAATAAGCTGAAAAAATCAAAGGCTTTGATAAAAAACGGTCAGGATATCAGGATATGCTTTTACGGCGACAGTATAACCGCAGGCTGTGACAGCAGCTCCCTGTTTGGTATCGAGCCGTTTTTGCCGACCTGGCCGGAGCTGTTTTGTAAGAAGCTTGAAAATGATCACGGCTGCAAGGTTGAGCTTATAAACACAGCCGTAGGCGGAAAGCAGTCCGATTGGGGGCTTGAATGTGCCGATGAGAGGATAGCGTCCTACAAGCCTGATCTTGCGGTAATTGCATTCGGAATGAACGACGGTACGGAAAGGGTGTCAACGGATAGCTTTTATAACAATATCATGGGTATAAAGGATAAGGTGCTGGGGCAAAACGCCGGTACGGAATTTATTTTTATAGCTACCACTCTTCCAAATCCCGAAAGCGTTTTTGACGGATACCAAAGAGATTATTACAGCGAGCTTTTAAAATGTGCGGGTGAGTGTGACGAGGTTCTTAATATGACCAAGGTGCACGATATACTGTTAAGCAGAAAAAGGTTTGTCGATATGACGGGCAACAATATAAATCATCCGAATGATTTTCTTATAAGGATATATGCGCAGGCACTGTCGGCATTATTTTGATTAAAAAAACACAGGGGATATTTTTATGCTCAGAAAAAGAACGGTAAATGATATTTTTAAGCTCAGAATAATAATGTATTTTATTCTGCCCATTATTTTGATGGCGGCGGTGATGTTTGCGGGCTACCGTATGAATGTGGGCGAATATTATGAGCTGTACGGTGAATACCATAACAATTATGCCGATAAAGTTTTTTCCGATATCGACAAGGAAATAAACACGATAGCAAACATGGATTACTGGTTAAAGACCGGCGGAGCAAAGCAGGTTTGTCAAAACAGCGTGGCTGTGTCCGACGCCGAATTCAGCGCGGCTATCAGATGTATGGAAAAAATGAAAAACGATTTTGATATCGTTGACAGCGTTATGATAATAAACCGTAAGTCGGAGTACGTTGTGGCAACGAACGGAAAGCAGAGGATAGACGAATATTTTAACAATATATCCGGCTACAGCGATTATGAC
>CACZPW010000280.1 GCA_902783115.1 uncultured Ruminococcus sp.
CAAATATATTCTTGCAGGCGAGGAGCTGACCCTTAACGGCAAGGGTGAAAGCATCATAAGCTACGCAGATTATGCAATCGCTATGGTCGATGAAATTGAAAGGGGCGACCATATCGGGCAGAGAATCAGCGTCGTCAGAGAATAATCGTTCCTGACTTGTAATGTTTGTTCCTGACTTGTAGCTATGTTAAATATTGACAAAAATGTTTTCCTGTGGTAGTATTTATATACACAAAAGGGAAGGAAGGTATAAGATTTTGAGTATTGTAAAAAAATATTGTGAAGCAAGTCTTGTGCTTCGTATACTTTGCGGACTGGTTATAGGTGCGATTTTGGGTATCTTCATACCGGGTCTGGGCGTTATAGAAATGCTTGGCGACTTATTTGTAGGCTCCTTAAAGGCTATTGCGCCGGTTTTGGTCGGAGCATTGGTAATTTCGTCACTTTCGCAGGGCAACACAAAGCTTGACAGGCGTTTTGGACTCATACTGTTTTTGTATGTGATAAGTACGTTCTTAGCCGCGGTCGTGGCGGTTACGGGAAGCTTTTTATTCCCGCAGACGCTTATTTTTGCAGAAACCGCGTCAGCCGAATATATTCCCACCGGAGTCGGCGAGGTGCTTAAAAATCTGCTTGTGAACATGGTTTCAAACCCGTTTTCGGCATTGGTTGACGGTAAATATATAGGCATACTCTTCTGGGCTGTCGTACTCGGACTTTCGTTCAAGAAGTTTGCGGGTGAGACGACAAAGCAGATGTTTACCGATATTTCAAACGGAATATCCTCGGTTGTAAGAGGCATCATACAGCTTGCACCGTTCGGAATTTTGGGACTTGTATATTCAAACGTTTCGACAAACGGACTTTCCATATTTACCGATTACGGTAAGCTGCTTGCACTTTTGGTTGGGTGTATGCTTACGGTTGCGCTTGTGGTGGATCCGCTTGTTGCGGGGATTTGTATGAAGCGTAATCCATATCCGCTTGTATGGCGATGCTTGAGGGAATCGGGACTTACGGCGTTTTTTACAAGAAGCTCTGCGGCAAATATTCCAGTAAATATGGAGCTTTGCGAAAAGCTTGAGCTTGACAAGGATATGTATTCGGTATCTATCCCGCTCGGCGCTACGATAAATATGGACGGTGCGGCGATAACCATTACGGTCATGACCTTGGCGGCGGCAAATACCGTAGGAGTTCATATTGAGCTGTTATCGGCGCTGTTACTTTCGTTTGTTGCTACGCTCGGCGCCTGCGGCGCGTCGGGGGTTGCGGGCGGCTCACTTTTGCTTATCCCCATGGCTTGCTCGATGTTCGGCATACCGCAGGATGTGGCTATGCAGGTGGTAGGTATCGGCTTTATAGTCGGAGTTGTCCAGGATTCGGTTGAAACTGCAATAAATTCCTCAGGCGACGTTATGTTTGCGGCTACGGCGGAGTATACGCAGTGGATAAAGGAGGGCAAAAAGCTGCCCGACTTTATGAACGGAAAAAAGAAGAAATAAGCCGTAAAAGTCAGTAAATTCCGACATAGCACAATGCACAAAAATATGAAAATATTTTTGTGCATTTTTTCGCACCAAAAGATGATTTTGTGATAGCTTGAAAAGGATAAATGTGTTATAATTACTATATAGGACTAAAATCAGGAGAGTAATCGGTATGGCTGAATATAGTAATGTTTCTCACGGCAGATTAAGTCCGTACATTTCACCGGCGGCGGCGTGGGCGCTGTCGTTGGGAACGAGCGTAGGCTGGGGATCGCTGGTTGTAACGAGTAATAATTATCTGTTCCGTTCCGGACCTATGGGAAGCGTTCTCGGTATACTTATCGGCGCTGTGGTTATGATCATCGTAGCCAAAAACTATTGTTATCTTATGGAGCATTTCCCTGAGGCGGGCGGAGCCTATGCGTTTACAAAAAAAGCGTTTGGCTATGACCAGGGGTTTTTGACGGCTTGGTTCTTGGCTATTACATATATATCAATTTTTTGGGCAAACGCCACGTCGCTGCCGCTGTTTGCGCGGTATTTTTTCGGTGACATATTCAGATTCGGGTATATGTACACGATCTTTGATTATGATGTTTATATAGGTGAGGCGCTGCTTACGATAACGGCGATAGTTCTGTTTACGCTGCTGTGTACAAAATTCAAGAAGCTGCTTGCATGGGCAATGGTCTTTTTTGCGGCGTTGCTTACGTTTGGCATAACGGTTTGCTTTTTTGCGGCGATACTAAAACACGGCGGAACGGATTTTAGCTATGCACCTCTGTTTACCGAAAACGGCAAGGCGATATCGCAGGTAGTAAAGATAGCCTGCATAACGCCGTGGGCGTTTATAGGGTTTGAGAATATATCTCACGCCTCCGAGGAATTTACGTTCGACAAAAATAAGGTTTCAAAAATATTGTATATCTCCGTTACGGTGGCAACGCTTCTCTACATTTTTGTTACCGTACTTTCCGTTACCGCATATCCGTCAAGGTACGCAAGCTGGTTTGAATATATAAAGGATCTGCCGAATATCAGCGGTATAGAGGGCTTGCCCGCATTTTATGCGGCAAATCACTATCTGGGCGGCGCGGGAATTTTTATGCTTGTCATCACCCTGCTTTCTCTTATAATAACAAGTCTTATAGGTAATATGCTTGCGCTCAGCAGGTTAAATTATGCGCTTGCAAGGGATAATATTTTGCCCGAAACGTTTTCAAAGCTCGGTAAAAACGATATACCGGCTAAGGCGGTACTGCTTGTGGGCGGATTGTCCGTACTGATACCGTTTGTCGGAAGAACTGCGATAGGCTGGATAGTTGACGTTACGACGATAGGCGCAACGCTTATTTACGGCTTCGTATCGGCGGCGGCGGCGAAGCTTGCAAAAAGACACGGCGATAACGGGAGCGTGGTTATAACGGGCGCGGTAGGCATGACCGTAATGATCGCCTTCGGCGCGTATTTGCTTGTACCGGAGCTGTTCAATGCGGGAACTATCGAGAGTGAAACGTATTTTCTGTTTACCGTATGGGCAATACTTGGTTTTATATTCTTCAGAAGCATACTCAAAAAGGACGAATTCAACAGATTCGGTAAATCCATAGTGGTATGGATAGCGCTTTTGTCCCTGATACTCTTTACCTCGCTTGTATGGCTGAGTAAATCGACTATGGCGCTTACAAGCGGTGCGCTTGAAAGCGTGAAGGAGTATTACGGTACGATTGCCGATATTACAAAGAATAATGCGGCTGTTGACAGCTTTATGGAGCAAAAGCTTATTGAGATCCGCAATTCAAACATCAGGAGCATATTGGCGGTAACAGGATTCTTTGCAATATCTATTTTCATATTGATCAATAACTATACGCTTATGAAAACAAGGATAACGGCAAACGAAAACGAGCTCGAGAAGACAAAAGCCATTGCCAATCTTGATTCTCTTACGGGAGTAAAGAGTAAGCTTGCCTTTACGGAAAGCAACAATATGGTAAATAATGAAATAACGGCGGGAATGATACATGAGTTCGGCATAGTCGTCTGCGATGTAAACGGCTTAAAGCATATAAACGATACCCTCGGACATAAGGCGGGGGACGAATATATATGCAGCGCGGCAAGGCTTATATGCGACCATTTTGTGCACAGTCCCGTATACAGAACGGGCGGCGATGAATTTGTGGTCATTCTTACGGGAAACGATTACCATAACCGCCGCGAAATACTTGATGAGCTGAATAAAAAAACAGAAGCCGCAATAGGCGCCGGCGGCGTTGTGGTATCTGTCGGTCTGGCGGATTACATAGAGCATGAGGATTACGATATGGATACCGTATTTGAAAGAGCCGACGCAAATATGTACGCCAGAAAGAAGCAGTTAAAGGAAATGGGTGCAAAGACGCGGATTTGATACATCCCAATTCCTAAAATTGCCGGCAAATATAAAAAAAGAGGAATCAGTATATGAAGAAGAGAAACATAGCGGTCATGATAACCGTAATAGCAACGCTTGTTATGACCGGCAGCTGCCTTATGATCGCAAAAATCGTAAAGGAAGCCTTGCTGGAGGTGGACGTGCCCAGAGCGCAGGCGATGTCGATGGGGTACAGCGCATTGATATTTATGGTTCTGGTTGCGGCGTTTACGATAATTATGCAGGTAACAAAGCTTATTGAACATAGGCCGGATATGTATAAATATGACGTTCCTATGGCGATGCTTAAGGAGTGCAGCGAAAAAGTCAAAATACAGCAGGATAAAAATGAGCTGTATGCGGCGATGGTGCAGGCGCTTTTGCATGAATACGAGGTACTGTATTTTGTAAATCTCGATACGGAGGATTATTTAAAATATAAGCTGCATAGGGAGTATGGGTTGCTCTGGTTTGATGAACAGCGGCATTACTTTTTCACGGATCTGTACAGGTATCTGATAAGGAGAGCCGATAAGAACGATATTGATATGCTTTCGGAGGCTCTTACCAAGGAGCGCATAACATCGGAACTTAAAAAGGATGATAGCTTTACAATTAAATTCAGAGCCGTCAGGTTTGGCGTGACAAACTACTATATTTTAAAAGCTACGTACTTTATGAACGAAAACAGTAATCACCTGATAGTCGGAATAGAAAATCTGAACACCTCCATACAGGACGAAACGGAATATAAAGAAGCTGTCGGTCAGGCTATAGAAATGGCTGTTATAGACGACCTTACGGGCGTTAAAAACAGAAATGCATACGTTAAGCATGAGCATGAGCTTGATATGCTGATCGAAAACGAGAAGAATGCGGAGTTTGCATTCGTTGTGCTTGACGTAAACGGCTTAAAGCACGTAAACGATACCAAAGGGCATAAGGCGGGCGACGCGCTCTTAAAGGAAGCGTCAAGTCTCGTTTGCAGTGTGTTTGAGGGTAATGATATATACCGCATAGGCGGAGATGAATTTACGGTAATTTTGTTAAACGACGCATATAAAAACAGGAATGAGCTGCTTGATAAATTCCGCGAAAGGGTACATTCAAACCTCAGAAACGGGGGCGTAGTGGTGGCAAGCGGTTTGTCCGAATATGAAAAGGATGTTGACCGTAATGCGGAGGCGGTCTTTGACAGAGCCGACGCACAGATGTATAAAAATAAAACTGAACTGAAAATGTCGGTGTTCAAAAACGATTGAAATAAGTGATATAAATAACGGAGCTTCATATTGAAGCTCCGTCATTTATTTATACAATTTCGTATTTTTTTGATATAAGTCTTTTCGTAAATTCTGCCTTTTCAAGAGGCTTGTCGAAAATGTAGCCTTGCACTATATTTCCGCCTATTTCGCGGACAAGATCAAGCTGTTTGGAGGATTCTATGCCCTCCGCAACCGTAAGTGCGTCTATATCGTTTATCATTGAGGTTATGTTTTTCAATATCGCATGATTTTTTTTGGCGTATGCATTATCGCCTTCAAACAGGCTTTTGTCAAGCTTTATGGTGTCAATATCGAGAGTGCTGAACATTTTAAATGAGGAATACCCGACTCCGAAATCGTCCAAAGATACCCGTATTCCGTGACGGTGCATTTCATTTACAAATTCTTCAAGCACTTCAAAATTTTCGATATATGATGTTTCCGTTATCTCAAATTCTATATATTTTCCGTCAATGTCAAATTCGTTTATAATATCAAGTGTTTCGGTTATCAGCGTAGGACGGATAAAATTCTGCTGTGAGTAGTTTACCGAAACCGGTACGGGCTCTATTCCGCTATCGAGCCATTCTCTTATGTCACGGCAGACCGAACGGAGCATATAAAGATCAAGCGATGCGATAATCCCGTTCTTTTCGGCGTCCGGAATAAAATCGGTCGGCGATATTATACTGCCGCCGAATTTCCATCGTGCGAGCGCCTCGCAACCGAAAAGCTCCTTCCTTTTTATATGCACCTTGGGCTGATAGAACGGCATTATATTATGGTTTTCTATAGCCTGCGGCAATTTTTCCGCTATCTCCTTACGGTGCAGGTCAAAATCCATTTTTTTCATGTCAAAATAAGAAATTTTTGCCTTGTCCGCCTTTGCCTGCTCTATCGCAAAGGATGCTCTTCTTATGATGTCGTTGAATTTATCGTCATTTGACGGGGTATAGATGCCAACTCTTGCCCGTATGAATATGTTTACTTCCTTGGCGTTATCATCAAAGCTGATGTTTGCCTGCTTGTCAAGAAGGGCGTCCAGAAACGAATCGACTCTGTTTGTGAGTATAAGCGCAAAGAAACGCGCGGGACCGGTCCTTGCCAGAAGCTCCTTTTCTATATTGACATTCTTATACAGCATTTTTGCATACCTGCGTATAACCTCGTCCGCAGCCGCGTCGCCGAACTGCTGCTCTATATACTTGAAATTATGTATATGCAGTGCGCAGGCGGTATAATCTTCCAAGCTGATACGCTCATTGAACTTTTCGCCGTAGTACCTTAAGCCCGGGTGATTCAAAAGCCCTGTCATATAATCAATATACGGAGTTTCGCGCCTGCGCCGTACAACAGTCAATCTCAAAAAAGTCATAAGCACAAGATTTGAAATCGCAAGAAGATTGCGACGCTCATTTTGGCTCCAATTATGAGCGGGCACGGGGTAAAATACCGTATATACGTTATCGCGCTGCTGATATTTGCAGACTATGGCATCATCTTCGGATACGGGTGAGTTGTCATAATCGGCAGTAAATAAATGCTCGTTATCTTCAACGCTGTAAATATCGGGTTCGGGATTGAAATGTATTTCAAGCCTTATAACATTCAACTGTCTTGCAAGAACTGCAAGGTGCGGCTGCATATCCTCAAACAGAGAATTGAGGTCTGAGTCTGTAAGATCCGACGCAAGAATCAGATCCAACAACTCGTTAAAAATTTCAGTCTTTTTCATATTTCCTCCGTAACAAAACAATATTACAGTGTCATTATACTATAAATATTTTCTAAAAACAAGACTATTTTTGCCTATTTTCAGAATAATTCAAAATGTTTATTTGACTTTTTTTAACGATTGTGGTATAATCTGCTTAAGTGTTTTTGATTAAAAAAACGGAGGTAATTATTATGAAAAAAGTATTGAGCGTTTTGTTAGCTGCAATTCTGTGTATGAGTGTTGCGGCGTGCACATCAGGTACGGGCGACGGATCGGGCAAGAAAAAGAATTTTGCCATTGCTACAGATAAGGGATTTAGCCCGTTCGAGTTCCAGGATGCCGACGGAAACATTGTCGGTATAGATATGGACATTCTTGCGGCAATTGCCGAGGATCAGGGCTTTACCTACGATCTGCAGTACATAGGTTGGGACGCTTCCATTGCAGCTTGCCAGGCGGGTCAGGCTGACGGAATGATCGCAGGTGCTTCTATAACGGACGAGAGAAAGGAAAACGGTTGGACGTTCTCCGACGGTTATTTTGACGCAACTCAGGGTATGGCTGTTGCTTCAAATTCGGACATTTCGGGCTTTGAAGCTATGAACGGCAAGAAGCTTGCCGTAAAGAACGGTACAATGAGCAATCAGTATGCGGACAGCATAAAGGATAAGTACGGATTTGAGGTTGTCACCTTCCCGACATCGCCTGATATGTACCAGGCTGTTATGGGCGGTCAGGTAGACGCTTGTATGGACGATACTCCTATCCTGAAATATAATATAAAGACGGGCGAGCTTGATATGAAGTTTGTTGACGGAACGGAAAATGAGCCTGCTGAGTACGGATTTGCCATATTTGACAGCAGTAAGCAGGAGCTTATCGACCTCTTTAACGCAGGACTTAAGAATATCCGTGAAAATGGAACATACGATGAGATAATTGCAAAATATCTTGGATAAGTTATTGGATTTTGGGGGTATTGGTTTTGCTGATACCCCTTAATTTTTTTGATGAGGGGTACTGTTAAATGATTCAAATTCTTCAATCCTACGGTTCGCTGCTCTTGATAGCTATGGGGCAGACCTTGTTGCTTGCCTTGTGCGGATTGTTGTTCGGCTGTATTCTGGGTATCATTTTCGGTTTGTCAAGCGTAGTTGATAACAAGGTTTCAAATATTATAGCCAAGGTATATGTAAATCTTATACGCGGCGTGCCGATGATAGTTCTTGCTTTTTTCGTGTTTTACGGGATCCCGTACGGCATAAGAACGATAATAGGCGTTAAATTTACCTTTACGGCGCTGCAGGCGGGTACGCTTTGCCTTGCCTTAAATTGCGGCGCATACATGTCTGAGATAATCCGTGCCGGCATCCAGTCGATAGATCCGGGACAAATGGAGGCGGCGAGAAGTCTGGGACTTTCGTATTGGCGGTCAATGTTCAGGGTGGTTTTGCCGCAGGCGGTAAAAAATATGATACCGAGCATTGTAAACCAGTTCATCATAACCCTGAAGGATACGTCGATCCTTTCGGTCATAGGCTTTCCGGAGCTTGTTAATAAGGCGCAGAATGTTATAGCCATAACCTTCAAATCCTTCCAGACGTGGGCGATAGTGGCGGTTATGTATCTTATCGTCATATTACTGCTCCAGCAGGTGGCAAATTCATTGGAAAGGAGACTGAGCCGTGACAGACAGTAATATAAAGGTTCATGTGAAAAACCTTAAAAAAAGCTTTGGTAACAACGTTGTCTTAAAGGATATATCCATTGATATCAAAGAAGGCGAGGTAGTGTGCGTTATAGGGCCGTCAGGCTCGGGAAAATCCACCTTTTTGCGGTGTCTTAACAGACTTGAAACGGCAAGCGGCGGAGAGATCGTGGTTGACGGTTACAGTATCGGCGATAAAAAAATAAATATAAATAAGGTCCGCGAAAATATCGGTATGGTTTTTCAACACTTTAATCTGTTTGCAAATATGAACGTGCTGAATAATCTTATGCTTGCGCCGGTCGATTTAAAAAAGGCAACAAAGGACGAAGCAAGGGGAAGGGCTTTGGAGCTTTTAAAGACTGTCGGCCTGTCCGATAAGGCAGATAGCTTCCCGTCACAGCTTTCGGGCGGACAGAAGCAGAGAGTGGCGATAGCCCGTGCGCTTGCAATGTCGCCGGATATTATGCTGTTTGATGAGCCCACATCCGCGCTTGATCCCGAAATGGTCGGCGAGGTTCTGACGGTCATGAAGCAGCTTGCAAAGGACGGTATGACAATGATAGTAGTAACGCATGAAATGGGATTTGCAAGAGAGGTTGCGGACAGAGTCGTGTTTATGGACGATGGCGTTATCCTTGAAGAGGGAACGCCCGATGAAATTTTCTCAAACCCGAAAAATCCCAGAACAATAGATTTTCTGAATAAGGTATTGTGATAAATGCGGAGGTAAAGAAAATGGATTTTTTAAAGCTTGCACAGGAAAGATATTCGTGCCGTAAGTTTGAGGACAGGGAAGTGGAGCAGGAAAAGACGGACGCCATTTTAGAGGCGGCAAGACTTGCTCCGACGGCTGTAAACTATCAGCCGCAGAGAATACTTGTGATAATGCTCATGTACGGTAAGGAAGCAAGCAACCGAAAACAAGAGATAGACCGCCAGCACTACACTATTCCGAACCAAAGACCAA
>CACZPW010000281.1 GCA_902783115.1 uncultured Ruminococcus sp.
AAGGGGTAGGAAAAAACTATACTGTTCAGAATGGCGGTGCAGTGCTATAATTAGAGTCAGGAGTATTGTACTCTCTAACAGATATTTAATTTAAGCTTGGTTGACAAAGAATGCTGCACATTGCAAGATAACATAAAACGGATACGGAGGATCTTTTTATGATAGCTACTGTAGCATTTATATCTATTTCCATACTCACCCTTGCCATGATAGCAAGGAATAAGAACAACACCTACGTATGGATATTTGCGGGCTTGTTTGTATCTCTTAATATAATATTTATATCAATGATGTTCTATATTATAAAGATGTCAAACTACTATCCCGCATTTGAGATAGAAAACAGCATCGTTAGGCTGATGTCAAAAATGAATATAAACTTTTTCCATATACACCTTATGGTAAATATCGGAGTGGTTCTGTTCATTATGACAAAGCTGTTCTTTGTAAGTGAATGCAGTATGCGTTCAAAGCCCCGTATGCGTGCGGTGTTTATGGGTATAGGCTTAGTGCTGTGTCTGGTATATCTGTACTTTAACTCGTTTTCGTTTATGCAGAGACTTCATATGTTAAAAAGCTCGGGCGATATAAATTCTTACCGCGCGGCGGGAATTATACTACCCTTGTCAAAGGGGTATAATATAGCCCTTGTTGCGCTGAGCATGTTTCTTCCGTATATCGCCATACTGCGAAGCTATATAAAGACGCCCATTTCCTTTAAGAAAAAGCAATTTGGCGCAATATTTGCGTTTTTGCTTATAGTCGATCTGTTTTTTGCGGTAATATTCGTATTCGGTTCGTTTAAGGGAAAGGTAATAAACAACATAGAATTCGATAATCTTATGGCGTATGCGCCGGTAATGGTGAATGCAGCGGTCGTTTATCTTTCGATGGCGGCACTTATCATTATCAACGTTTTGTATGTTGTTATGGCAAAATACAGGATATTTGACAGTGTAAACCTGTTTAAAAACAGAGTTATATTTAAAAATATAAAGCTTTTGCCCGTTGATATGCGAAATATCAATCATTCGTATAAAAACTCCATATTTGCGATAAAAATAATGTGTGACGAGATAAAGGAAAATTACGGGCAGGATGAAAAGCTTATGTCTATGGTAAATCAGATAGACGATATATCCGACGGTATCATGGGACAGCTTGAAACACTTTCAAACCTTACAAACAGCAATATCAAGCGTATTTCCGAAATTTCCATACAGGAATGTGTGGACGACGCCGTTTCAAAGCTTATCGCAAAGGGGATAAAGGTTGAAAGGAATTACAGCCATGAGCCGAAATATATTTTGGCGGAGCGTTCGCAGATAACGGAGGCCATATATAATATTCTGATAAATTCCGTTGAGGCTATAAATTCAACGGGACGTACCGACGGACTTATAAGGGTATCATTATACACCGATGCGGATTGGGTATGCGTATCGGTATGGGATAACGGCTGCGGAATAAAGAAAAGGGATATAAAAAAGCTCTATAATCCGCTGTTTACAACAAAGAAGACAAATAAAAACTGGGGAATAGGCTTATCCTATTCATATAAGGTGATAAGAGCGCATTTGGGTATAATTTTCTGCGACAGCGTATACGGTTCGCATACCGAATTTCAGATTTTGCTTCCATGCAATCACAGCGGTAAGTATACGATATGGTAGAAAGAGAGGGTATACAGATGGCAATTAGAATAGCGGTCTGCGAAGATGTTGAGCAGATAAGGAATTATTTTGAGCGGCTTATATCCTCACAGGAGGATATGGAGGTCGTCGGAACGGCTGACAGCGAAAACGGTATAGTTGAGCTTGTAGAGAAAACAAAGCCCGATATCGTGCTTATGGACATACAGCTCGACACCGAAAAAGCGGGCATAATGGCTGTTGAGAGGATACACTCCGAATTCCCCGATATAAAGATAATAATGATAACCATTCATGCGGAGGACGATTACATTTTTGAAGCGTATGCCGCAGGTGCGGTCGATTATGTTTTAAAGACCGAGAGTAAGGAAGAAATTTCGGAAAGTATACGCAGAGTATATAAAAACCAGGAATTTATACGTCCGTATATCGCAAAACGGCTTGTTTCGGGGTATATGGAGGCGCATAAGATGCGTCAAAGCTTTATGTACCTTTTGTCCATTATGACAAGCCTTACCAATACCGAAATGGAGATATTAAAGGCGGCATATTACGGAAAAAGCAGAAAGGAAATAGCCGCAGAGCGGTTTGTTGAGCTTAATACCGTAAAATACCATATTACCAATATTTTGAAAAAGCTCCACTATAAATCGTTAAGGCATCTTATAAGCGATATAAAGGATCTGGAGCTGTTTGAAAACTTTTTCAAGGACTGATAACGTTAAAAGCCGGGTATACATTTTAATGTTAAACTTTGCCCGCACTTTTAAAGGGTGTGGCATTTAACTTGTTTTGTATTCGGTAGACATATATTGATTCTCTCTCTTTTTTGGTTTAAGCTTGAGGCGGTTGTGACGGCGTCTGTCGCCATAACCGCAGCGGCTTAAATCAAAAATGCCTCCCTTGTCTTAAAGGGAGGGGGACCGCTTTAGCGGTGGAGGGATTCCTATTACAACAAATTATCCCATAGGTAGGGGAAGATATTATCTTCCCGCATTTGCTTTGAGGGAAAACCGTATGGACGGACAGTCGAGGACGCCTGTCCCTACAATGCTACGGGTAGAGGGATTTAATCCTTCCCGGAGCATTGCCACAGCAATGCGGAGCCGCTCTGCGGACCATTATTGTGGGGAAGGGGGACCGGCGTTACCCCACGAAAAGCCTCCCTTGTCTTAAAGGGAGGGGGACCGCGTCAGCGGTGGAGGGATTCCTATTACAAAAAACCACGTCAATAACGGCGAAATGCCGTTATAATATAAAAAAACAATATCGCCCCGGCGGCAATAGGAGAGCCTGCCTGACGGGTGATGTAAAACAAAGAAAGGGAGGAAAATATAAAAAATGAAAAGCGTAAAGAAGATCGTATCGCTTATTACAGCGGCAGCCCTGTCACTGTCATTTGTCGGTACGGTTGCATTGGCTGACGGTGTTAAGAAATACACATTTTTATCGACAGAAGGTCATTCAAATTCAAGTGTCTATACAACCGAAGCTTACCTTTTCTCGAAATGGCAGCAGGAAAGCTCTGCCATCGGTGTTGTTGGCGACATGGAATTCAGTGATGGAAAAAAACAGGTTACGACAATCTCGCTTAAGGATATTGCATATCTCAGAGGTATGCACGATAATGTTGGCGAGGTAACGTCTATTGGCGAGCACCGCTATCTTGTTATGCCTTTGCTTGAAAAAGGCAAAACGACTCCAAATAATACCTACAAGAAAGTGTTCAGCGAGGTAGTACCCGGCTTTGCCAGCGCTACGATAAGTGCTGACCTTTTAAAGGGTGCTAATACAGTTATAACTGGGAATTGGTTCACTAAGATCAGAATGGGACTTGCATATATCCCTTATGCCGGCGGTTCGCATACGTATCAGAAGATAAACGAAACGACAAATCAGTACTGCTATCCTGCCGACATTGCATGGATAGATATTACGAACGATTTTCCTGATTACAACACTACCAAATATACAAAATACGCAACATTTGAAGCCAAGAAAACCACAGTATCTTACCCTGTAAGCTATATCATAAATAACGGTGAGCATAAATATATCAACGGTGCTACCAACCAGACTCCTCTTACCGCAGAGAATGCAAATGCGGTGGTGTTTGATATTGAGTTGCAACCGGAGCATAAGGACGATTTTACAACCGGAAACACACTGGTTATCAACAATATTGTGGTTACCGTTCCCACAGTTGAGGCAACATCAAAGGGCGAGACGGAGTACATAACCTTTACGGGTGAGATAGACAATCCGACAGAGAATTCGGTTTCAAAGGCAGGTTTTGCATTTGTGAATGCAAGCAATGCGGTAGGCAGCACAGAATTGTCGGCTTACTGGACGGAAAATGATATTCAGACAGTAAGTGAAAAGCAGGTATTCGGCGCTGCGATCGAGAAGGTAGCAGGTGCGTCATCGGCAGGCTTCTATGCGATACCGTATGCAGTTGTAGGCGGAGCGCCCATATTCGGCGGTGTAGTACCTGCCGCATGGGACGTTGAAGAATGATTTTGATAGGAGGAATATAATCATGAAAAAATTATATGTAAGTCCTGCTATTGAAGTCAGCACTTTTATAGCAGAGGATATAGTTTGCGCAAGCACAGTTACATTTGACGGAATCAATTATAATGTTGTTGAAAACGGCGTTGCTGTAGCAGCCGGAGAAGTGCAGCTTATTGACACTTCCAAATACACAACATTCGGTGACTAAAAAACATTATAATCTCTTTTGGCTCTCTCAGATTATTTGAAAAGAGGAAACAAGGGTTACGGCAAAACGGTTTTAAAAACCAAATGCCGCAACCCTTTTTTTACCTTCGCATACCCACAGCCGTATCTATCATGGAGCCTATGCTTCTGAATACGCCCTCGGCTTTTTTCTGTAGCTTTTGCCTGTCCTTTTTTGACGGATCAAGCATAAGCGTTACAGCCGAGCCTGCGATCATGCCCGCAGCTATCCCCGATAAAAATCCCGTATACCGTGCCATACTTTTACACCTCCCGAAAATAAAAACAAATTTAATGCTTTTACAGTAATATTATATCATCGGGCGCGGTAAAATAAACGAGGTAAAAATTTAAAAATTAAGCATATTTTTAATGTAAATGTATTGACTAAATTTAAGCTATGTTGTAATATAAAATCAGCATGATGTTTATGATTTTAAGCGATTTTAAATCGGAGGCTGCGGCTTTTGAATTGAGTGTGACGGAGGTATAGGATGGCAAACATTAAACCGTTCAGAGGATACAGATATAATACGGAAAAGGTCGGGGATATAAGCAATGTTGTATGCCCGTCGTTATATAAGCTTACAAACGAACAGAGAACAAGGCTTTACGGTATGAGCGATTATAATGCCGTCAGGCTGTTTTCGGGCGAGGAACACGACACGGACAGCTATCTTACCAACCGCTTTACAAGAGCGGGCGGGGATTTAAAGGACTGGATAGCGAATAACGTTATGGTAAGGGAGGAAAAGCCCGCCATTTATATGTGCGAGCAGACGGTAAACGTTTACGGCTCTACATATTCAAATATGAATTTCATAACCCTTGTCGAAATAGAGGATCTTGACGACGCGAACATAAAGCCGTGTGAGGAATTCCACGAAACCTCCCTAAACGACTATTATGCGAATATATCCTGCACAAACGCAAATATAAGTATGATAAGCTGCTTATACACCGAAAGGGACAAAAGCCTTTTAAATCTTATGAACAGCATTGCGGAAACGGAGCCTGATTTTGAGTTCCACACAAAGGATAAGCAGAGCGTGCATGAAAAAGTGTGGATAATAACCGACGAGGAGACGATAGCCTTTGTCGTGGAGCAGTTTAAGGGACTGCCCCTTTACATAACGGACGGACAGACAAGGTATGAAGCGTGCTTAAGATACAGAAACTATATGAAGGAGAACAATCCCTCGCATACCGGCAAGGAGGCGTATAATTACACGCTTGTTTCGCTTATGAACGCAAATTCCGACGGGCTTGTGATAATGCCCCTGCACAGGGAGGTAAAATGCCCCAGAGGCTTTAAAGAGGATTTCTTTATCGCAGGTATCCAGGATCATTTCAAGATAGAGAAAATAATCGTTGACAATGACGAAACCGAGCTTGTGGAAACCATGAAAAAGCAGATCTCAACAACGCGCATGGAAACAAAGATCGCAGTCTATTGCGGCGGCGATTATTTCTACAGAGTAACGCTTACCGACAGGGATTTTATAGAATTGACGCTCCTTCCCGAAAAATCAGCCGCATATTGCGGAGTTGATACGGTGGTGCTTAAAAAATTGATTTTTGAGGAGCTTCTGAACATCAACGACGATAATTACGAGGAGAGAGTTTCCTGCATACATTCAAGGCATGAGGCGTATAAGGCGCTCCATAACGGCGAATGTCAGGTGATATTCATTCTTAATCCCGTAAAAACCGAGCAGATAAAAAATGTCACCGCCGAGGGCGAAAAGCTCCCCTACAATACCGTAAACGTATTCCCCAAGCCCTCTATCGGCACAATAATCAACGTATTGGATTGAAGAACAGGAGGTAATGCAGTGATACTCAGTGAAAACGATTATAACGGCATTACGGAAACGCTGTATCTTTCAAAAAATCCCGCAGTAAGACAGGAGATAGAAGAAGGACTTAAAAGCGGACTTTCCGAATGTATTCCGGAAAATGAGGTTGAGTGGTAATGTATGCAGTAGGGGAGGATATTATCCTCCCGCATTTACTCAACATCATATATCTTCCATTCGCCGTTTTCGTCCTCGTGCAGATAGAATGAAAGCTCGGTCGAGGCGGTAGGTAGATCCTTAAGAACGGAGCCTGAGGTATGGGAGATATTTTTTGCGTTTTTTATAAGCCTTGCATAATCGGACACGTCCATACCCGCAAACGCCTGCTTTAGGCTGTCCGTTGAAATATTCGTACCGTCGGACGGCGCAAAAAGCTTTTCAATAAGCTCATTCGTGCTGTCAACGCCGATGCTCTCATATACCGCGTCAAGAAGCTGCTTTGCGTCACTATCCTCTATTTCCCTAAGGTCGGGTACCGAAACCGTGACCTCAACCTTTTGACCGTCGGGAGTTTGGGTACAGTCGCTTATTTCATATTCAACCGTGTCCGTAAATTCGGACGCAAGCCCTTTTGCGGCGGTTTTTACCATATTTTCGCTCAAAAGCGGCGATTTATCCGAGATCTGCGCGCTTATCTTGTCAATTACATCGGCGGCAAGCAGGGAATACCTTGAAAACGGCGTATCCGGCTCCGATACGTCCGTAAGCTCTATCGCCTTATCAAAATCCGACGCCTTGATGCTGTTTAAATACACATCGACGGTATCGGACGCGGTTTTTGGGCTTGTATCCGCCATACAGCCGCAAAGCGCCGACATCAAAACGGCAGCTGCGGTTATTTTAATATATGTTTTCATAATACAACAGATCCTTTCAGTGTTATCGCTAAAAGTTTATCATTTAAATGCAGAAGTGTCAATTAACGAATTGTAAATTTTTTATGATAAAATTTATTAAAAAATCCAAAAAAATGCTTGACAGGCGCAATTTACTATGTTACAATAGCTATGCTTAAAAAAAGCGCTTTTTTTATTATGTGAAAAAGCGTTCAAGGTCGTTACAAAGTGGAGGTGTTATAAATGAGAGTAAAGATTACATTAGCGTGTACTGAATGTAAGCAGAGAAATTACAATACAATGAAGAACAAGAAGAACGATCCGGACAGGCTTGAGATGAACAAATATTGTAAGTTCTGCAGAAAGCATACACTTCATAAAGAAACAAAGTAATTAAACAGGATTATTAAAAAGTAAGGATGTGTAAACAATGGCAGGTATGAAAGCAAAACAGGGCGGCGTAGGAAAGCTTACAAAATTTTTCAAAGAAACAAAGGCTGAGCTTAAAAAGGTTACATGGCCGTCAAAGGAACAGCTTGTTCATAACACAAGCGTCATTATAGCATTCATTATTATCTTTACCGCGATTTTGTCAATATTGGATTTCGGTTTCCAGGAGTTATTTGGTTGGTTTACAAACCTTTTGGGCTGATGACCGGCAAGTAATTGAAGGAAAGGAGAATTCAATATGGCAGGGGAAGCAAAATGGTATGTGGCTCACACATATTCAGGCTATGAAAACAAGGTAAAAGCTAATATTGAAAAGTCTGTTGAAAACCGCGGTATGCAGGAGCTTATTCCCGACGTGCGCGTGCCGGTCGAGGAAGTAGTGGAGAAGAAGGGCGATGTTGAAAAAATAACCCAGCGTAAAATTTTCCCCGGCTACGTAGTGATAAAAATGGTTATGACAGACGAGAGCTGGTATGTTGTAAGAAACACCCGTGGAGTCACAGGC
>CACZPW010000282.1 GCA_902783115.1 uncultured Ruminococcus sp.
AAGGGTAAGGTTGCTTTTGACTTTTACTTTAAAGCGGTTGGCGGTAGCATTAAAAGAAACCTTTTCAGCGTAAAGGATTCAAATGGCAAAAAGCTGACTATGCTTCAGATAAATCAGGATAATGTAATATCAAAGAACAGTGACAGCCCTACGATAAACGGAGAATTTATCGATAACGAATATGTAACCGATGATGACGGTTTCTGTAATCTGAGAGTTGTATATATGGCTGAGGACGAGCAATCCGACTGGACAGTTCAGGTTTTTGATAAGTTCAGAAATCTTACCGAGCCGACATGGCAGGCTAAGTTAGGCAGGGTATACGATGCATCAGCTCAAAAATACGGACTTCCCAATCTGTCCCAAATGTCATTATTTGATATCTGGTGGCAGAACGGAAATGCCGAGAGTGGCGCAGGTATTGCCGTTCTTGAATATGCTTATCATATATTGCCCGTACCGGAGGTAATATCCTCAAATCTTGATACGGTAAAGCCCGATACCGGCAAACTGGAGCTGTTTATTGATTCGGATCTGAATGAAAAAGAATTATCGGAGGATACCGTAACTCTTGTAACGGGTGATAAGGAAATCCCTGCAGCCCTTGCCTATAATAAGCAGGAGCGGCGGCTTGAAATTACTCCGCAGGAATATCTTGATTACGATACCAAATACGATATAAAATTCGGCAAAATGATTTGCAAAAATGTAAGCTTTAAAACGCCTCAACGGGCGGTAAGCCTTAGCATAGCTCCTGCTTTGTCGGGAACGGGCGGGGATTGCAAGCTGCAGTTTTCGGCAAAGAATAACACAAGCTCCTCCGCAAGGCTGTATGCCATTGTAAAAGTTCTTGATGCAGAGGGTAAGCTTGTAAAGGTTATCGGTAGTGATAGCAATATAGCAGAATCAAATCAGTCCTTGGAGGCAGTCATTCCTCTTACAGGAGTAACCGTGCAAGAGGGATATAAAATAAAGACCTTTATATGGGCGGAGCAAAACGGGTTGATTTGTCCTGTAATAAAGCCTGTTGAGCTTACCTATTAACTAAAGTGAAAATATTATTTATTATGTATCGGGAGGAGGGAGCATAAAAATCCAAAACTTTAACCGAATTAAATAAATTTATAAAAACAAAATTATTATTTATGAGAGGAGAATAAAAATGAAAACAAAGAAAACTTTAAAAAGAATGCTGTCTATAGCATTGGCAACGGCGATATTCTCGCTAAGCCTTGTAAGCGTAGCTTATGCGGACTCAACTGACGTTGCATGGAAGGAAACTGCCTACAGAGGATCGACAACTTATTTGACAGTGAACAATAAAGACTATGATCCTGCAACGGGAACATTTGGCGGGACAGACGGAACAATCAGTTATAGTCCGGGTAGTGCTTACAGAGAGTATTTATTCGGTGCTGAGCTTCCCGAAGCTGTAACATCAGGAAAGGTTATAGTAGACGCGGAATTATCAAATATACCGTCGTGTGCAGATGCCACACCGTTGTATTTGTTTGATGTGTGCGATACGGCAACAGGCTGGAGCTGGAACGGATATCAATCGGAATTGGTAATCAGAGGAGGTAGCAGACAGGTTCAATTAACCTCTGCCAATGCGCTGAATGATACTTATCGGGCTCGCTGGAATACGGAGGTTGTAACGGTAACTGCGAACACCGGTGTTAAATTAAATGCTGAAAGCGGATATGTACAGCGTTTAAGATTTGTTGCGGAAGCGGCAGATGAAACCTCCAATTGGACTATGAGTGTTTACCATAAAAGTACAAGTGAAGTAGCTCCCGTATATACTTATACAATATCAAGAAGTGAGCTTTCTGATATTAAGTGTATAGTAAATCGTGTTCGCGCTACTGCCAATAATACATTAACTATGAACATAGACAAGTATCAGGTAAGCACGATCACACCGCCGAAGGTTGTATCGGCAACAGACGGTAATGTGGCTTATAACGCACCGCTGTCTGTAACATTTGATTCGGCTATTGATGCATCAACAATAGGTGGTATACAGTTAAAGCAGGGTGCAGAGGTTATTTCCGCCACTGTTGCGCTTGACGGAACGGGCAAAACCGTAACAATTACTCCCGCGTCCAATCTGGCAGACGGTGAAAATTACCAAATCGTAGTTCCACAATCCGTAATGAGTACGGACGGCATCGCGGCAGCGGGAGAAGTAATAAACATAAAAGCTGTTGATGCGCTCTATTTCACAAACCTTTCATCACAGTATAATCCAACGGCAGTGGTCACTGCTAGTGAAACAGCTCTTGGCAGAACAGAAATCAAAAACAATGAGCTTGTATTGATCAAGCAGACCGGCTATGGCTCATATAAGTTTGAGCTTCCGTCTGCAGCTTCAGAGGGTGTTTATTATGCCGATATGAAGTTTACTGCCTTAAGGTATGGTTCGTCTAATCCTTACGGAAAAATCGGGGTTAGTTCTTCCACAAAGAACTCGGTTGTTTTAAATGCTTACAATCCGGGGTCAAACGTTTCAATACCCAAACTGACTCCTGCCGATGGAGGATACTGTGCCAACACATCGGATACAGCAGTATATCCGGCTGACGGTGTTTATGATCTGAGACTTATCATTATGAGTGAAAACGAAACGGCAGAGTGGAAAGTATTGCTTTATGATAAAAATGCCGGCGAGATCACGCACGGCTGGACGGTAGCAAGAAGCACTATTTCCAACTTTAGCTCCGTCTGCTTTGAGCTTAATAATATGAGAGTTAAACTGTCTGAGGTTATCATAAGAAAGGCAAAGAATGTAAACGCAGTTACGGCAGACTATGACGAAACCGCAGATACCTTAACGGCAGAGTTTGCAGCGATTGAAGACGGTGTTGCCATTGCAGCCGCTTACGATACAAACGGAGAATTTATTGAGGCACAGATTGAGAATTTAACTTGCAACGGTACATCAACCCCGGATACGGTAACCTTTACATTTGACGATAAAACTTTGACTAAAGATAAAATAAAGCTTATGGTATGGGACGGATTTGAAAATTGCAGACCGTTAATGGACAGATATAATTGAAGGAGAGAGCGTGACGATTCTGTTTTGCCAACAGAACTGCTTTTTGCAGATACTTCGTCAAACGAAACGCTTTTGGCTTCAACCGCTGTAGCTTCAAGCTTTGAGGTTACACAGAACAATAAGAGTATAACCCCTCAGACGGTTATATTCTATCCTGAAGAAAACAGCGTAAGACTTATGTTTTCTTCAGATGTGGCTTCTGTTAATATGCCGTACAGCATAACTGAGAACGGTCTTTTGACAACAGACGGAGGGACTGCTTCTGTAAGCGAAAAAACAGGCTATCTTTCAAATTTTAACGATAGCGACGCATATGCCTTTTCCGTAATATCGCTCTGTGTGTGCGATGCCTACGGAAAAAGTGTAAGCCTTGCAAAAGCAGACGGTGCTTATACGGTTAAGCTTGTGTATGCAAACCCCGAAAATACGGAAAAGACTGTAACGGTTAAAAACGGCAACGGTGTTTTATGTACCTTCAGGGCAGAAGCAAACACACATAAGACTTTAACAAAGTCACTATCATTTGATAAAGGCGAGGAATTTTCCCTGAGCTTTAATGTCAATTAAAACTTAAACTGCGTACGGAGAACGGATTTTCCCCGTTCTCCATATGCAGAGGATATAAGGGAGATGTAGTTATGAAATACACGAAATTGAAATTGAAAATTGCCGCAGCTCTTATTGCGGTACTCTCATTCGGTGTCGGAATGAATGCATATGCATTGCAAAAAATCGAAGTATTACCCGCAAATTATGACGCAGGCTCTCCGACAAGGGTACTTTCAAATAATACCGGAGTATCTATGGGTGTGAATAAGCAGGTGGGCTATAAGCTTAATTTTTCGGATTCGCCGTCTTTAATGGGACTTACATTGGGCAGCTCTCAGAATTCGCAGGCCACTGTTGAAATATGGCTTGACGATGCAACTAAGGGTACCCTGCTTGGAACGGTTGTTACAGAGCCGACATCGGGCTGGGTAACAAAAGATTATGAGCTTAGTATCAGTGCGCCTATGAGAGGCGAGCATACTGTTTATATAAAAGTAAAAAAAGGAACCTGCGATTTTCAGGCAATGTCTTTTCTGATTAACGAGGCAGGGGATATTTATCCGTCGTTTTCAATGGATACGGCATTTGAAAATGTTGAGGATATAACAATGCGAAGCAAGCTCAATACCTTGTATGAGCTTGGGATAATCAGCAATGAAAAAGAATACAACGGCGAAGAACTTATAACACGCCGAGAATATATAAGAATAATGGATAAGCTTTATGACGGGGGCTTTGTATCGGATACACAAATATTTAGTGATATTGCCCTCGACGATGCGGATTTTAAAGCTATATCAAATCTTTACTCAAGAAAAATCATAAAGGGCACTAATGACGGAAAATTGGCTCCGGACAGGTTTATTACCGCTGAGGAAATGCTTAAAATGAGCGTTCGCACAATGGGATATGCCTACGCTGAGGATATGGGCGGAAGCGTTTTTGTGCTTGCCTCCGATGCCGGCATCCTCTCCAATTTCAAGGTTACGGGACAAACCGTAAGACGCAAGGATATGATAAACCTTCTTTATGATATGCTTACAGGCAATGTCGTCGATGCATCCGTAGTCGGATACGATACCTTTGAGTATAAAAAGGTAAAGGAAGGTGTGTTGAGTGTCACAAAGGATGTGCAATTTGATACAGGCGTTGTATCAGATAATGGCTTTACCAATATTTACGATGTGGAGTCGCGTGTAAATAAGGGCGGAGTGAAGATAGGTGATATAGTTTTCAATAGCAACGGTCAAAAGGCGTCAAACTATCTTGGTATGAAATGTCTGTATTTTTATACGGTAGACGATGCTGACAATTATGAGCTTGTAGCAGCTTGCCCTGATAAAAAAACAGATTATATTGTGTTATCCACAAAGGATGTGGATTTTACAGAGATAAAGGAAAGAAACATTTCCTACACTGATGAAAGGGATAATAAAAAAGAGCTCAAGCTAAGCCCGTCAACAAGCTTTGCTTTCAACGGAAAGGCGGTGGACAAGGACTTAAAAGAGCTTATTCCCGATGTTTCAAAATTCCTTGGAAAAATCATAGCGATTGATAACGATAATGACAGAACCTATGATGTTGTTTTAATTGAAAGTTATGTGTCGGCAGTTTTTGGCGGTGTTTCAAACAATGAGCCTTATGACAGGCTCACAGATACAAGATTGCCTCTTAATGATGCCGATGAAGCACTTGTTTATATGAACGGGTCCCGTGTTTGGTGGGAAAACATTCCCGAAAAGGCTGTTATAGATATATACCAGAGTAAAAATTCCACAGGCGAAGTAACCGAAAGAATAATCGTAAATACCAACACAATAGAGGGTAATGTCAGCTCAAAGAGGTCCGATAAGCTTATCGTAGACGGAAAACAGTATGTTATTCACCATGATGTTACCGATATTCCGCCTTTGGGAGAAATTGTAAAGCTGTTCTTCAATTCAGACGGCCAGATCGTCAGGTATTCAAAAGAAGAAGCCGATACAAAGCTTGGATATGTTTTCAGCGTAAGGTCGTTTGAAGATCCTGAGGGACAGACCGATTATGTACTCAGAATTTTAAATGAAGAAAATGAGGTTGAAAAGCTTGAGTTTGCCGAAAAGGTTACTATTGACGGTGTAGCCATCAAGGGATTATCCGAGCTTGCAAACGGAAAAGGCTCCTTTGCAGGCGCAGGAACGATCCCTGCAGAAAAGCCTGTGCTTTACAAGACCAATGACGAGGGGTTAGTAACTTATCTTGATACTGTTCGCACCCTGGCAGGCGGTGAACAGGATGTCTTAAAGGAATCCTTGCCTGAGGGCGCATATAACAATAAAACAATCGGATTTGCCGAAAACGGTAAGTCAATCTTAGTATGTGCATTCGCACCTGATAAAAAAGTAATATCGGTATGGGGCACTGGCGAGCGTGAGCTTGCCGCAATCAGCACCGCATTTACTGCCGGCAGTTCACAGAATATAACGGCAAGCGCATATTCAACCCAGAAGGACAGCATACTTTCGGATATAGTTATAAGGAAAAACCAGGATGTTGGTAACCATATGCCCGACTTCGTATTTGACTCGGCTTATAAAAAGCGTGACAAAAACGGCGATATGGTAACCGTTTTAGAGGGTGTTTCCGGAAATATAAATGTTGAATATCCGGTGAACGAGTTTATTCTTAGCAACAAAGCGGAGGGTGATATAACCTATGAAATGCTTATAGCCTCACTGAGAAAGGGCGACCTTCTCAGCGTCGGCGTAAACGGCAGAGGTGA
>CACZPW010000283.1 GCA_902783115.1 uncultured Ruminococcus sp.
GTATATTCCCGACGGCACCGATGTAATTATATCGGGCGGCGCAAGGGGTGTTGATTCACTTGCGGAGCAATATGCGGATAAAATGCGGATATCAAAATATATTGTTCGTCCAAATTATGCAAAATATAAAAAGGGTGCGCCGCTCAAACGAAACCGTGAAATGGTTGATTTTGCGGATATGGTAATTGTTTTTTGGGATAATCATTCAAAAGGCACAAAAAGCACAATAGATTATGCAAACAAAACGGGGAAACCGATCCGAATTATACTCGTATAATACACAACAAAAACGGGCGAATCCGCCCGTTTTGGCTATTTCTGATTTATAAGGCTCAAAAACTCTTTTGTTCTTACATTCTTCGGATTGTCTATTACCTCCTCCGGAGTGCCCTCCTCCGCGACAACTCCCTTGTCCATAAATATTATCCTGTCCGATACGTTTTTTGCAAAGCCTATCTCATGCGTTACGATAACCATTGTTATACGCTTTTTTGCAAGCTCCCTTATGACCTTTAAAATCTCGCCCGTAAGCTCAGGATCGAGTGCCGAGGTCGGCTCGTCAAAGAACAGTATCTTCGGGTTGAGCGCAAGCGCCCTTGCAATGGAGACTCTTTGCTGCTGACCGCCCGACAATTCGCAGGGATAATTTAAAAGCTTTTCCGTAAGCCCCACCTTATCTATTATATCTCTTGCCTTTTCCTCGATCTCGGATAATATATCTTTTTTATTCTGCTTATAATCCTCTCTCTCCTTTGCCAAAAGCTTCGGGGCAAGCATTACGTTCTCAAGCACGTTATACTGCGGGAACAGATTGAACTGCTGAAACACCATTCCGAAATTAAGCTGTGCCTTGCGTATCTGTGCGGAGGTTTTCTTTGCCTTATCCTCTGCGTCGAATATTACATCGCCGTCTACCAATATGCGCCCTTTATCGGCAGTTTCAAGAAAATTCGTACACCTTAAAAGCGTTGTTTTTCCGCTGCCGGAGGAACCCAATATCGAGATCACTTCACCCTTTTCCATAGAAAAGCCGACACCCTTTAAAACCTCGGTCTTGCCGAAGCTCTTGTGCATATCCCGAATTTCAAGTATACTCATTGCCGTTTCCTCCTTTAGCCCTTATAATAGTCCATTTTCTTTTCTATCCACGACATCAGCACGGACAATACGCCCGTAAAGAGCAGGAAATACAGCGCCGACGTAAACAGCGGCCATATAACGCCCGACGCCGCAAACCGCTGTGCGTTCATCAGTATCTCCGCTACGCCTATAACTCTTGCCAAGGCTGTGTCCTTTACAAGAGTTATTACCTCGTTACCCATCGGCGGAGTTATGCGCTTTATGAGCTGGAACAAAACCACCTTGAAAAAGATCTGCGTCTTTGTAAGACCCAAAACCTGTCCCGCCTCGTACTGACCTACGGGTATACTCTCTATTCCGCCCCTGTATATTTCCGAAAAATAAGCGGCATAGTTTATAACAAAGGCTACAAGCGCCGCCGTCATTCTGTTTGACATGGGTACACCGAATAAAAGTCCCGGCGCATATAAAACCACAAAAAGCTGGAGCATAAGCGGCGTACCGCGTATAACCCAGACAAAGGTTTTCATTACCCATTTTAACGGCTTGAATTTTGACATCGTTCCGAACGTTATCAAAAGCCCCAGCGGGATCGCCATAACAAGCGTAAGCACAAACAGCAGACAGTTCGTGCCGAAGCCGTTCAATAACTGAAGTAAAGGATTCATGTATGTAGCTTCCTCCTCAAAAAAATGCAGTAAGGGACTGTCTCGCCATACACTATATTGAGACAGCCCCATAGGTTTTGTATTTTTCTATGCAATTACTGTGCCAAAGCCGCAAGGATAGCGTCAGCCTTATCAGCCTTCATAACCATTGCCTGAGTATTGTACATATACGGAGTTGAAACCTCCCACATCTCTTTTCTGTCGTCCGTTATGCACATACCGTTCCATAAGCAGTCGATATTCTTTGATGCAAGCTCTGTTTCCTTAGCCTCCCAGCTTATCTCGACAAATTCAACCTTTATACCGAGTATCTGACCTACAGCCTGTGCAAACTCGGTATCAAAGCCCGTCCAGGTCGTACCGTCGTCCTCAAGGTAATTCATCGGCGGATAGTTTGTAACGCCTATCGTCAAAACGCCCTTTGACTTAACGTAAGCAAGATCGCTCTCCGCTGCGGGGACAGTTTCATTCTCGGTTCCCTGTGCAGCCTTTGCCGCCTCGATACCCTGTACCAAGCCGTACTTCTCTGCGATCTCATTGAGCTTTCCGTTCTCTCTTAATGTCTTTATCGCTTCGTTCACTGCGGGACAAATATCGCTGCCCTTTCTGAAGGCGATACCGAAATACTGGTCGCCGAACTTGTTATCCATATTTATAACAAGATCTGAAAAGCTTGAATCCCCGTTCTCTATCATTCCCTGTGCGATAACCGAATCGACAACCGCAACGTCTGCAACGCCGTTTTCAACGTCCATAAGCGCTGTTGCCATTGAATCGACCGCCGAATACTGGGACTTGCCGAAATAATCCTTCGCCATTACCTCTACTGTCGGATCGTTTGCATCGTCCATAACGCCCGTAACCTTTTCCTCACCCGTAGAGCCTGCCTCCGAAACAACCTTAACGCCCGAAGCCGTAAGAGTATTAGAGCTGCCGCAGCCTGCGATCGCCAAAAGCATCATTGCCGCCATGATCAAACTGATAATTTTTTTCATTTTAATTAACCTCACTTTTATTGATAATAATTTACTTTGATATTTTACTATGATAAAGCATTAAAGTCAAGTATTTTTTTTAACAATAATCCTTTTTCAAGAGCGCCCTTACATAGCCGCGTGATTTATCGATGGAATCTATGTAAAATCCCCTGCCGTAATAAAACCGTATAAGCGAGGTTATTTTTGAGCCTGTGTGCAGGGTTATGCTCTTTACTCCCCTTTTCCGCATTATCCTGTCGACCAGATTCATAATGGATTTTCCTATACCGTTATTCTGACTGGTTACCTTAACGGCAAAACGGGACAAATATGCGGTCTTATCCTCCTCGTTTATCTCGACTCTTACGCTGCCTACGGGCGCGCCGTCCTGAATTGCTATAAGCACGACCTTATTATCTATATCATTGAGTACGTCCTCATATGTTTCATTGAGCGCGTCAATGCCCGTTATGCCCGCAAGCTCCTCATACTTTGTAAACGCTTCCTTTGTGATACTCAAAATCGAGTAAATATCGTCATGCGTTGCATGGCGCACCTGAAACAGCGACTGTAATTCTTCCATAAACATACCCTGCCTTAACCCATAAGAGTTGCCATGATCGCCTTTTGTGCATGGAGTCTGTTCTCCGCCTCGTCAAATATGACCGAGTTTTTGCCGTCGATTATATCCTCCGTCACCTCAAAGCCGCGGTATGCGGGCAGACAGTGCATAAATATTGCGTCGTCCTTTGCATATCCAAACAGCTCTTTATTTACCTGATACGGCATAAAAATTTTCTGCCGCTCTTCCTTTTCGCTCTCCTGTCCCATCGATACCCAGGTATCCGTATATACAACGTCCGCGTCCGCTATCGCCTCAATCGGATCCTCCGTTATGATAAGCTCCTTGCCCGACGCCTTGAAATCAGCCCTTGCATTTTCCAAAACATCACCGTCACACGCATATTCCTCCGGTGTTGCTATGGCGCAGTTAAGACCTGCCTTTGCACAGCCGTACATAATGGAGTGCGCCATATTGTTGCCGTCGCCTATGTAGGCAAACTTCAAGCCCTCTAACTTTCCCTTATGCTCGTACACCGTCTGCAGATCCGCAACCACCTGACAAGGGTGCAAGAGGTCTGTGAGCGCGTTAATAACGGGAATATCCGCATAATATGCAAGGTCTAAAACGTCCTTATGCGCAAACGTTCTTATCATTATACCGTCAAGATACCGCTCTAAAACCTTTGCTGTATCGTATATCGTTTCGCCGCGCCCAAGCTGAATGTCGTTTGACGATAAGAAAAGCGGATATCCGCCAAGCTGCGTCATTCCAACCTCAAACGATACCCTTGTTCTTGTCGATGATTTTGTAAATATCATGCCCAAGGTCTTACCCTTTAAAATTGGGTGCGGTATGCCTTTTTTGTTCTCGTCCTTTAATTTAAGAGCAAGCTTCAATAACGCTTCAAGCTCCTCCTTTGTTATGTCGTGTAAGCTTATAAAATCCTTCATTTCCATTTCTCCCCTTTATTCCAAAATTTTATCCATCGTATTTATAAACAGATCAACATCTTCTTTTCCTATGATAAGCGGCGGCGCAAGGCGTATGGTATTACCTCCGCAAAGGCTTGTGAGTATATTATTATCAAACAGGGCTTTAAATACGTCCTTTGCTATACCCTCATCAAGCTCAATGCCTATAAGCAGACCGTATGCGCGTATATCCTTTATTTTTGACGGGTACTTTGCCGCAATATTATTAAGCTTGTCCTTAAAATATTCTCCGATGCTTCTTGAATTTTCAACAAGCCTTTCCTCCTTAAATATCTTCATTACCGCCAGACCTGCGGCTGTTGCAAACGGGTTTCCGCCAAAGGTCGTGCCATGGTCACCCGGTGAAAATGCCTTTGCGATATTTTCCTTTGCACATACCGCGCCTATGGGGATTCCGCCGCCAAGCGCCTTTGCACAGGTGAATATATCGGGCTCAACGCCGTACATCTGATGTGCAAACAAATATCCGCATCTGCCCATACCCGTCTGCACCTCGTCAACTATCATAACGATATCCTTATCGGCGCAAAGCTCTCTTACCTTCCTTACATACTCCTTATCCATAGGATGAACGCCGCTCTCGCCCTGGATAAGCTCCAACAATATTGCCGCCGTTTTATCCGTAACGGCTGATTGAAGTGCTTCAAAATCGTTTGGCTCGACCTGCATAAATCCGTTTGTAAGCTCCCTGTAGGGCTTTTGGTATTTCTCCTGCCCCGTTGCCGCAACGGTCGCTATCGTCCGCCCGTGAAACGATCTTGAAAGGCTTATAACCTCGGTTTTTCCGTCACCCTTTTTATAGTGATAAATCTTGGCTAATTTCAAAGCTCCCTCGTTTGCCTCGGCGCCGCTGTTGCAGAAAAACGCCTTGTCCGCACAGGTGGCCTCAACAAGCTCCTTTGCAAGCTTTGCCTGATTTTCTATGTAGTAAAGGCTTGACGTGTGCAAAACCTTGTCAAGCTGATTTTTGAGTGCGGATATAAATTCGGGGTGCGAATGTCCCAAAGCGCTTACCGCAATACCGCCCAAAAAATCATAGTACGTTTTCCCGCCGTCCGAAAACAGCTCAAGCCCCTTGCCGTGAGTAAAGCAAACGGGAAGCCTGTCGCCAAACGTATTCATATAATACTTTTTGTCCGTTTCAATAATATCCTTAAGCATAACCATTCCCCTTCCGGATAAATACGCCGTTATTATACAACCTTGCGAATAAAAATGCAAGCATTCCGCCGCAAAAACTTTGATTTACGGCAAAAAACATAAATATGCAGTAATACTACTGCATATTTATACATTTTTTGTGCAACTTTATACATTAAATATGCTTTTCGATCAATTCTGCGTATTCGTCAAAGCTCCTTGCGCCGACTGCTTTTTCAACGATCTTGCCGTTTACAAAGAGCATTACGGTAGGTATGGACACAATGCCGTATTCGGCGGCGATCGCGCCCGCTTCGTCAACGTTTACCTTCCCTACCTTGAGCTTGCCCGCATATTCGTCCGCGATTTTTGCTATTACGGGCGCAACCATCTGACACGGTCCGCACCATGTTGCCCAGAAATCCACAAGAACGGGTACGTTTGATTTTACTACCTCGCCCTCAAAATTTGCCTGTGTAAGTTTTATTTCCATTGTATTTACCTCCTGTTTTACTATGTATTCATTCTACACCAACAGATTATTTTTTTCAAGTCTCTTTATTGATGTATTTTTTATCGGTTATCCCGCATTTCGCCTGTCCGCTTGTAATATCGACAAGCTCGGATATGAGCTTTACGGTATCATTTACCGGAGAGCAGACCTTAAATGTTACTGTGTCGGTATATTCTGTTTCTTCTATATTGTACCCGTCGGATCTGAGCTTATGCTCGACTGTGCCGAGCAGTGAATAATCAACGCACACATTAACTATATCCGAAAGCACACGGGTAACGATCCCCGCATTTTTAAGCCCCTCTGCCGCCGCCGTCGTATAAGCGTGAACAAGGCCTCCCGTACCCAGGAGCGTTCCGCCGAAATACCTTGTAATGACAACTATAACGTCCACAAGCCCCGCCTTTCTTATCGTATCTAGTACGGGCATACCCGCCGTCCCGGACGGCTCGCCGTCGTCACTGTATCTGAAAATATTGTTTTCGTCTATCACATACGCATACACGTTATGCCTTGCGTCGGGGTAACGGGAACGGACGCCGTTAAGATACTCTATTGCGTCCGGCTCGTTGTCCACAGGCATAACGCTTGCAATAAACCTGGATTTTCTGTCAATAAACAGCGCTTCACCCGTATGTGATACTGTTTTATAGATTTCCTTTACAGACAATA
>CACZPW010000284.1 GCA_902783115.1 uncultured Ruminococcus sp.
CGGTATTTAAAGGAATCGACGGCTCTGTAATCGACTCCGTACCGTTCTTCCAACAGTCAAAGGGCAAATATTCCGACGGCACCGAATGGGACATTTCATCGTGGGGCGATGACTGGGGGAACCGTTCGGAAAGGTATTTGGGCGGTTATGCATGCTTTGACGGAGTACATACTTCATTTATCCAGTCAAGAGGCTACTATAACAGAACGTGTATAGGCGCATATCATCTTGAAAACGGTAAAATAGTAAAGGATTTTGAATTTGATTCCCACGCACCGGAATACACGTTAAAGGACGGCTCACACCCGTATGCGGGACAGGGCTATCATAATCTGACGGTAGGCGATATAGACTACGACGGAAAGGATGAGCTTGTTTTCGGGCATCTTGTTCTTGATAATGACGGAACGCCTATGTATACTACAGGCTTGGGACACGGCGATGCTTTACACATGGGGGATTTTGTTCTGACAAATCCCGGACTTGAGGTGTATACCTGTCAGGAATACAGAGGCGTTGATTATGGGTTTGCCATGCGCGATGCAAGAACGGGCGAGATAATTTACGGAATAAAGACCGAAACGGACAACGGAAGAGCCTGCGCGGGGGATATTGATCCCAATTATGAGGGCTCGGAGGCGTGGAGCGCATACGGAGTTTTAACCGCAGCTGACGGAACGGTAATATCAACAAACTACTCAATGCCTACAAATGCCACAATTTACTGGGACGGAGATTTGGGTAAAGAGGTTTATGACGGAAATGCGGTATACAAGTGGGATTCAAAGGGTAAGGAGATAAATCCGATATTTAAGGCTGTCGGTGCACATTCGATAAATGCGGCAAAATCCAACCCGTGCCTGCAGGCGGATATAATCGGTGACTGGAGAGAGGATCTGATATTTGCGGCTGACGATATGGAGCATTTGAGGATATATACAACAACTGTTCCGACACCCTACAGAATACCCACGCTTATGCATGATTGGGGCTACCGTGACGCTGTAGGCTGGCAAAACGACTGCTATAATCAGCCACCGCACCTTGATTATAATTTGGGCTTTGATACGGAAAAAGTTCCCGTTCCCGATATAAGTGTGAATGGTGATGACGGTATATTCTCAAATCCCGATTATGCTCAAAAATATTGGGATATCGATGATTTATATTCGGGTGATACCGTGGAGCTTGTGCCGGGCTACCCGTCTGCGCTGGTAAACGGAGCAAAGAGATTGGTCGATAATGACAATCCCGATGTAAAGCCGTATATAAACGAAAATGACAGGACTATGGTACCTCTCAGATTTATAGCTGAGGCGTTCGGCGCAGATGTTGATTATGACAACGCTGCAAGGGAGATCACAATAGAGATAGGTAAGCGTGTTATAAAGATGGTTCCCGGTGTTTCTGACTATACCGTAAACGGCGAAGCTAAAACTATGGATACGGTACCCGTGATCGAAAATGACAGGACCTTCGTACCGTTGAGGGCAGTAGGGGAAGCGCTTGACAGAAAGGTCGAATATATGCCCGATAGCGGAAATGACGCTCTTATAGTTGTATCAACGGTTGATAATGCAGTCAGTAAGACACAGGTCAATAATGAAATAGAAATAATAAAGCCTGTTGCAAACAAAATCATCAACGATTACGCCACTATTGAAAACTACGGCGATAAGGATAAAGGCTTGAGGATAAACATTATAGCGGCAACGGCTTTGGATAAATCGGATTATGACCTTAAAGAAGGCGAGGAGGGTGAAGAACCCAAGGACGCATCTGCGGTTATAGATTATGATTTAAAAACAGGTATTACCATTCCAGCCGGCGGCTCGGTAACGATAGATAACGGCGGCTGGGCAGGTGTTCCTGCGGCAGTGATAGCATTCGGCGATAGCAAGGTGCATAAGTTCAGGATAGACTATTCATCAAACGGCACGTCGTGGCAGATAGGACTTGCAGACAGAATATCGGACGGTGTTGAGGGCGAATACGAAAAATATTATTTCGGATGTCCGCTCTATCCAAGATATATAAGATACGTATCAATGGATGATGAAGAAACTGTTATTCTGGAATTTGCACAGGCAAGAGTTGATTAAAAAAATGCAAAAGCGGGAAATCCGGTTGCGATTTCCTGCTTTTTCGTGATTTTTTTTCGCTATACTATTGACAATAAGACAAATATAGTCTATTATTTAATCATAAATATCCAATCTCGGAGGTATGTTATGTTTTTTTATGAAAATGCGCTGTTTGGCGACAGTAATATATATAATGCGTATGTAATCGAAAACTTTAATTTTGCGCCGCATTTTCACAGATCCTATGAGCTGCTCGGTGTGATTTCGGGAGAAATGCGGGTTATTATAGATGATGTGGATTATTATCTGAAGGAAAACGATGCGCTTATTATTTTCCCGAATCAGATACACAGCTTTGAAACGCAAGGGTATTCGATGATAAACCTTATTATCTTTTCGCCCGAGCTTATAGGTATGTTCTATTCCGAATACAAAAATCTTGTTCCCGAAAACAACAGAGTCGAAAATTTTGACTTTGAACAGGAAAAGGTATTTACGAATAATGTATATATCCAAAAATCAATTTTATATAAGGCTATCGGAATACTTACCGATACGACAAAATTTAAAAGAGCCAACGTAATGGGTGATTTTAAACTGATACATAGGATATTATCATTCGTTGAGGAAAACTTTTCAAAGGAATGTTCGCTAAAGGATGCAGCTAAAATTTTAAAATACGATTATGCGTATCTCTCAAAGCAATTTATAAGAGCGATGAATATGAGCTATACCGAGTATCTTAACAGGTACAGAATAAGCCACGCCTGCTATCTTATAAACAATAAAAATGCGCTGATAGGGGATATATACCTTAATTGCGGCTTTGAAAACGCGAGAAGCTTTAACAGGAACTTTAAAAAGTATACCGGTATGACGCCGTCGGAATATAAAAGCGACATGTATAAGAAAACATATAAAGAATATAATAAACAAAATAAAAAGAACGCATAAAACAAACGGCTTGCCTGAATATTGGCAAGCCGTTTGTTTTATAGAAATAATTATTCAACCGTCACGGATTTTGCAAGATTTTTCGGTTTATCTATGTCACAGCCCTTGTTTGACGCTACATAGTAGCTGAAAAGCTGGAGCGGGATAACCGTAAGCGACGGCATAAGCTGTTCGGAAACAGCGGGGAGGGAGATGATATGATCCGCAACGTCGCGCATATCCTCCTTTTCGGTAGTAACACCCATTACAACCGCGCCTCTTGCTTTTACTTCCTTTACGTTAGATACCGTTTTATCAAAAAGCTCCGAGCCTGTCGCCAAAGCTATAACAAGAGTACCGTCCTCGATAAGGGATATCGTGCCGTGCTTTAATTCGCCTGCTGCGTATGCCTCGGAATGGATATATGATATTTCCTTAAGCTTTAAGGAGCCCTCGAGAGCTACGGCATAATCAAGATTTCTGCCGATAAAGAATATCGAATGACAGTTATAAAATTTTGATGCAAGATACTGGATATAATCCTTATCCTTCAAAACAGACTCAACCATATCGGGAAGTCTTTGTATGTCATCTACCAATTTTTTATATTCGCCGCTTGTTAAAAGCCCGAGCTTGTCAGCCATATATGTAGCAATCAGATAGACAACTGATAACTGCGTACTGTATGCCTTTGTAGTTGCGACTGCGATTTCAGGGCCTGCCCATGTGTATATTACATCGTCTGATGCCTTTGCAATAGCCGAGCCTTCAACGTTTACTATCGACAATATCCTCGATCCGTGATTTTTTGCCTCCTTAAGCGCCGCTAAGGTATCTGCAGTCTCACCTGACTGACTTATTGCAATGACAAGATCCTCTGAGCCGACTATGGGGTCGCAGTACCTGAATTCCGATGCAAGCTGTGTTTCAACGGGTATTCTGCACATTTTTTCTATTATATATTTTGCCACAACTCCTACATGATACGCACTTCCGCAGGCAACTATGTAAATCTTACGGATATTCTTTATATCCTCTGTGGTTAAAGAAACGCTGTCAAGAACGATTTTCCCGTTTTGTATACGCGGGGATACGGTATTTCTGATAGCGGTAGGCTGTTCCTCGATTTCCTTCATCATAAAATGCTCATAACCGCCTTTTTCGGCAGCGTCAATATCCCATGTGACCTTAGAAACCTCTTTTTCAACCTCTTCTTTATCTGTGTTATATATCTTAACGCCGTCAGCCTTTAAGACAACTATCTCGTTATCCTCAAGATAGTATATATCACGGGTATGCTTTAATATAGCCGCCACATCCGAGGCTATAAACTGCTCATTATCGCCAAGACCTACTATCATGGGGCTTGCTTTTCTTACCGCAACAAAGCTGTCGGGGTAGTCCGAACAAAGTACGCCCAGAGCATACGAGCCCTCAACGCGGTTTATTACCTTTATGACCGCATCAATAATATCACCCTGATAGTAATACTCAAACAAATGGGCAATAACCTCCGTATCTGTTTGAGATACAAATTCAAAGCCCTTGTCCTGAAGCTTTTTTTTTAACGTAATATAATTCTCGATTATACCGTTATGCACAACCGCAAAACGTCCCGATGACGATAGGTGAGGGTGGGCGTTTGTGTCCGACGGCTCGCCGTGTGTAGCCCAACGTGTATGACCGATACCCATTGTACCTGTAACATCATCGCCGCCGTGAATCTTATCGGATAGAACCTGTAAACGTCCCTTGGACTTTGCAAATTCTATCTTACCGTTATTATAAACCGCGATGCCCGCACTGTCGTAGCCTCTGTATTCAAGCTTTGCAAGCCCGTCAAGAAGAATGGGAGCGGCTTGATTTTTTCCGATATATCCAACTATACCGCACATAATATGTAACCTCCGATAAATTCAATTATTGTACAAGAATTCAATACTTTGCTTATTATATACCAAACTCTGTTTTTTTGCAAGTAAATAGCCAAAAAGTAATAATATTACCGTAATATAACAAATTCGGTAACCTGAAGGGGAAATATCCAAAAACATATCTAACTCAAATAAATTGCCATTTATTACAGTTGGAATGTATTTTTAACCGGAAATCGGCAAAATCGAACCTATGTCGTAAATATTACCTTTTTTAAGTTCATATAAATATACACCGTAATTTTTACAAAATGCTTTTATGTTATCCCCGTCACTGTGTGTTATAAGTTCTCCGTTTATCAAAAGCGTATCGCGTGAAGCTTTACCTGTTGCACCGCCTATAAAACCGTAATCATAACCTTCAAGCTCAATTTCACCGCTTTTAATAAGCAGCACGTCAATACCGTTTTTCAACGCCTCGTTATATATGCTTTTATCCGAGGTAATTATTGCATTATCGCTTACAATACAAATATTGCATTTTGTATAGCCCTGGTTTACGTTTAAAATCTTCTGCGGCATAGGATCGTTCATTTTGATAATTTCTATTTGATTTGAGTGCGCAAAAATAAAGTCCTTTAATACGGTAATGTTATAAAATACATCGTTTGGGTATGTTTTATCCAAATTCCTCGATCCGCATATCAAATCGGCGCCTGTAAGCACGTTTTTATAATAGCTGTAGCTGTCCGGACTGCATATAAACTTATTTTTGCCCAAATGCACGATCGTTATATCGGCGTGATGAGAAATATACGTCGATACATTATCCGTATTATACGCAAAAACAGGCTCTATGCCTATGCTTTTTAAGGATGATAGGCTTTCTTCTCCTATCCTCTTTGACACAAGCACCCTGTTTGAACATATGTTTGGGGTGTTTGGGATATCAATGTACTTCATACGTTTTATCTGTATTTGTCAAGAACATTGAGCATGATTTTAACCGAATTTTTTGCAGCGGCTTTTGCAAATGCCGGAAAATCCATTGCGGAATCATCGTTTGCACCGTCTGAAATCGCACGAAGAACACCGAACGGTACGTTATTTACCGTACAAACATGCCCAATGCTTGCCCCCTCCATTTCTGCGGCGATGGCGTTAAATTCGGATTTGATTCTGTTTCTTGCCGCATCGTCGCTTATAAACTGATCTCCCGACGCTATAACGCCCTTTTGCGCCCTTATATCCCCTACTTTGTTTGCTTCATCATAGAGTATATCCGCAAGCTTTTTATCGCAGTCCATATACACCTTGTTTATGCCCGTAATAAAGCCCCGGGGGTCGCCTATCGGCGTTGTGTCCATATCATGCTCAACAACCGACGTTGCAACTGCAATATCACCTATTTTAAAATCATCGCGCAAGCCGCCCGCAACGCCTATATTTATTAAAATATCGGGTTTAAAGGTAAGTATCATTGTCTGTGCGCAAATTGCCGCATTTACCTTGCCCACGCCCGCTGTTGCGACGACCGTTTCCGTGCCGTTGATTTTACCCGAATAAAAATCAACCGAGCTTACGGTCGTGATTACGGGATCATCCATTTTCTCCTTCAAGGCATTTACCTCAAGCTCCATAGCGCCTATTATTCCGAATTTCATAAATACCACCTCATAAAAATATAATTATGCAATCATTATAATCCATTATAATAAATTTGTCAAATTCATAAAATTGCTTTACAATGCCGTAAAAAAGTTGTATAATAAATACTGTCGAGGTAAAAAATATGGATTTTACAGCAATTGATTTTGAAACGGCTACATCAAAATTTACAAGCGTTTGCAGTCTTGGAATTTGCGAAGTAAAGGACAATGAGATAATCAACAGAAAAGAAATATACATACGTCCCGTTCCTTTTGAATTTAACGAATTTAATTCAAAAATTCACGGGATCAAGCCGTATATGGTTGAAAATAAACCGACATTTGACGGGTATTGGCATGAAATAAAGCCTTATCTTGAAAACAAAACGGTAATAGCGCATAACGCACTGTTTGATGTCGGCGCTTTGTGTGCGACGCTCGATTTATTCGGCATAGAATATCCGAGATTTGATTATCTTTGTACTGTAAAGCTTTCACAAAAGGCTTATCCCGAGCTTACATCCCACAAGCTCAACAACCTGTGTGACGCTCTTAAAATCAACTTTAAGCATCATCAGGCATACGATGACGCTTATGCCTGTGCAAAGGTGATGCTCCGGATTTTGGAGGATTACAGCCTTGACACACTCGATGAGGTTGAAGAATGCTTTGAAATAGAGGTGGGCAGACTTTATCCCGGCTGTCATTTAAAATGCAAGAAAAATAAAAAGGTAAAAACACAAACAAAAAAATAACACCGAATGCTTTTGCAGCTTCCGATGTTATTTTTTTATTGCGCTTATCACAACAAGGTTATCCGTAATTTTTAGTTTGATGAAATTTCGTGAAGTTCTTATTTAATAAAATTACCGAGTATTCCGCGCACAAACTGCTTGCCAAGCTCTCTGCCTATAGTATTGGCGGCGGAATTGACCGTTTTTTCAAATGCGCTTTGCCTTCTTCTGCCAACCGTTCTCGGAGCTGATGTTCTTCGGTATGTAGCTTGCCTTCCTACAGTTTTTACGGCACGCTCAGCCTCTTTTTTTGCCTGCTCCTCTTCTTCCGAAAGGATCTCAAATGCAGAGCGTCTGTCGACAGCTTCCTTGTATTTTGAATTTAGCGGACTATCAGAAATAATATTTTCCATAACAGCGTCGTCCGCAGGATTCATAGAGCTTCTCGGAGGAAGAATGTTTGCCCGCTCAACGACTGTCGGAACGCCGTTCTGATCAAGTACGGAAACAAGCGCCTCACCTACCCCAAGCTCCTGTAAAACGCGCTCTGTATCAAAATCGGGGTTTTCCCTGAATGATTTTGCCGCATATTTTACAGCTTTTTGCTCATTGGGAGTGTATGCCCTCAGTGCGTGCTGTACACGGTTTCCAAGCTGCGCCAAAACCGTTTCGGGAATATCCGCGGGATTTTGAGAGATAAACCAAACGCTTACGCCCTTTGAACGGATAAGACGCACGACCTGTTCAACCTTTTCAAGCAGCGCTTTGGGTGCGTCTTTAAACAGTAAATGCGCTTCATCAAAGAAAAACGCGATTTTGGGCTTATCCTGATCTCCGACTTCGGGTAATAGCTCATAGAGTTCCGATAGCATCCACAAAAGAAAGGTCGCATATAACAGCGGTTTTTGAAACAGCTCCCGACATTCAAGTATGTTCATAACACCCCTGCCGTTTTCGTCCCAATCTATCCAATCGGCAATATCAAGCATGGGCTCGCCGAAAAACAGTTCTCCGCCGTCACCGTCAAGCGAAAGAAGCGCTCTTTGAATTGCTCCTACCGACTGTGTGGAAATATTCCCATAGGTCAGCTTATATTCATTTGCATTATCTCCGACATACTGCACCATGCTGCGCAGATCCTTCAGATCAAGGAGCAGAAGCTTTTTATCGTCTGCAATGCGGAATATTATCCTTAAAACACCCGTTTGCGTGTCATTAAGCCCCAATAACCTTGCGAGAAGTTCAGGTCCCATATCTGATATGGTCGTTCTTACGGGGTGACCGGCTTTTGCATAAACGTCAAAGAAACGGACCGGATAAGTAGTATAATTAAAATCCTCGATATGCATAGTGTCTATACTTTTGCGTATATGCTTATTTTCAGCGCCTTCACAGCACATACCGGAAAGATCGCCTTTAATATCGGCAAGAAATACCGGAACGCCCATATCCGAAAGCGATTCGGCAATAACCTTTAAGGTTACCGTTTTTCCCGTTCCCGTAGCGCCTGCGATAATACCGTGGCGGTTAAGCATGGACGGCTCCAGATATACTCGCTCCTTGCCCGTTGCAAGCCATATTTTATTTTCATCCTTTAAATACATTTTAGATACCTCCTATAAAAATCCACCGTAATTTACATATAAAAGGGCGATGCCGTAAAATGAATATTACGGTTTTTGCCGCTTAAATCCGTCATAAGTCTTAAAAAAGAGTTCCGTTTTTTGCCGAGAGCTTCATACAATTTATCCGTATTTACCGCAATTATACCCACTTCATTCTGAACATCCGTTAAAATATCGTGCAGTGCGTCAAGACTTTTTCCGCACCTGCCGTCTGTATCAAGCACAGTATAAAACGCATTGTAAAAATCGGATATGTTTTTTATCTTATCTCCGTCAAGCAGTATTATTTTCATTATTCTTCATCTCCGTAAAGCAATTCAAAGCTTTCATAGTGATCGGCGGTATAATATATCAGTCCGTCGTCGGAATATATGATACGCTTTTTACCTCGGCTTTTTTTGCAGAGAGTGTCTATATCGCATTCCCTGTAAGTGCGGTTTTTCTTTTCCGGTAAAAGCTCTTCATAATTCCCGAATACATCGCCGCCGATACATTTACCGGGCGCAAGCTCATAAAGCGTACCGCCTGTCCAGCCCAATGCCTTAGCCTCTTTTTTTGTAATATAGTTTTTGGGCAAATGCTTGTAAACGTGTATATAAAGCGAAACCTCGTTCTTTGAATCGTATATGCCACCTTCATCAATCGAAATTGCGGCATTATCCGATAAAGATATATCCTGCATTGAAAGGCCGGGTGTTTGTATATTACAAGCCGAAAGAACAAAAACTGCAATTATTGCTGCAAATATTGCACTGATACGCTTTAATTTCATATAAACACCCCTTTTCAGGCAAGGTTTGATAAATTTTAATAAGTATAACATAAAGACGGAAAAATTACAAGCTCTCATAAAACGCAATGCGTTTATCCGCTTAAAATGCACTGCATTTATCCGTCTTAATCAAGTATTTTAAGCGGATCAAAGTCAATATAATCACCCGATACCAAATTGTAATAAACGCCACGGATATTACCCAAAACCGCGTTTTTATGCGAATGTGAGTGAAGATGTCCGTATAGGCACATCGACACTTCATTTTGTTCCAAAGTCTCGGTAAAAGCATTTGTTTCGCCCGTCATTGACATAGGCGGGTAATGCGTAAAAACAATTTTGGAGCTTGCATTTTTTGCGCCTTCTAATGATATTTTAAGGCGTATTACTTCCCTGTCAAAAATTTTTTTATCCTCCGCATCAAAGCCTGCCCACATGGGATTTTTCCAGCCCCGTGTCCCGCAGATCGCCGTATCCTCATACATAAAATGATTGTTATGCAAAAATTTTATACTGAAAAAACCGTTATTTGCAACGAATTCATTTAATTTATTCATCGTCGCCCACCAATAATCGTGATTGCCCTTTAATAATATCTTAGTGCCGTTGAGCCTGTTGAGAAAATCAAAATCGGCATACGCCTCTTCAAGATAAGTTGCCCACGAAAAATCACCCGGTAACACCACCAGGTCGCTGTTCCCTATCTTTGTCTGCCAGTTGTCTGCCAATTTTTCCACATAGTTTTCCCACTTACTTCCGAATATGTCCATAGGCTTATCTATGCCGAGCGGAAGATGCAGGTCGGATATAGTATAAAGTGCCATATATTTTCTCCGTTATTTATCAGTTAAGGGTATTATACACCAAATCTTTGCTTAAATCAAGAAGGTGCCGTAACGACACCTTCTTTAAAAAACCATATTCGATTATTTCTGCGGGCCTGCCGCCTTTAAAGCCTTACCTGCATCATTTGATTCATATTTTGCAAAATTCTTTATAAATCTGTTTGCAAGATCATCAGCCTTTATTTCCCATTCCTTTGCGTCCGCATAGGTATTACGGGGATCGAGTATGTTGGTATCAACACCGGGAAGCTCTGTGGGAACTTCAAAATTAAATACCGGAATAGTCTTTGTGGGAGCGTTATTTATATCGCCGTTTAATATAGCGTCTATAATACCTCTTGTATCCTTGATTGAAATACGTTTACCCGTTCCGTTCCAGCCCGTGTTTACAAGATATGCCTTAGCACCGCTCTTTTCCATCTTCTTAACAAGCTCTTTGGCATACTTTGTCGGATGAAGCTCCAAAAACGCCTGACCGAAGCATGCTGAGAACGTAGGCGTAGGCTCTGTAATTCCACGCTCTGTACCTGCAAGCTTTGCAGTAAAGCCCGATAAGAAATAGTACTGCGTCTGCTCCGGTGTCAGAATAGATACCGGAGGAAGAACGCCGAATGCGTCCGCCGATAAGAATATTACGTTCTTTGCATCGGGCGCGGCGGAAACGGGACGTACAATATTCTCGATGTGGTCTATCGGATACGAAACACGGGTGTTTTCCGTTACGCTCTTATCGTCAAAATCAATTTTTCCGTTTTCATCAAGAGTTACGTTTTCCAAAAGTGCATTACGCTTTATTGCGTTATAAATATCAGGCTCAGATTCCTTGTCAAGGTTTATGACCTTTGCATAGCAGCCGCCTTCAAAATTGAATACGCCGTTATCGTCCCAGCCGTGTTCGTCATCACCGATAAGCAATCGCTTGGGGTCTGTTGACAAAGTAGTTTTACCGGTACCGGAAAGACCGAAGAATATAGCTGTATTCTTTCCGTCCATATCTGTATTTGCCGAACAGTGCATTGATGCGATGCCCTTTAAAGGAAGGTAATAGTTCATCATCGAGAACATACCCTTCTTCATTTCACCGCCGTACCAGGTGTTTACGATTACCTGCTCACGGCTTGTTATATTGAACAGTACTGCCGTTTCTGAATTAAGGCCAAGCTCCTTGTAATTTTCAACCTTTGCCTTTGATGCGTTATATACAACGAAATCAGGCTC
>CACZPW010000285.1 GCA_902783115.1 uncultured Ruminococcus sp.
GAATTTATAGTCCTCAAAAGCGCTGTCGATAAGCGCCTTGTCGGCGAGGTCGCCCTTGATGAACCACCATTCGATCTGCTCGTTCTCGGCGACGAGCTTCTCGATCTCCGAAAGCCTGTAATCCTTGAGCGAAACATCGTAGTAGTCGTTCATGTTGTCAAGTCCGACAACCTTCATCGGCTCGCCGGTTTCGATCAGCTTCATAACAAGATTTGAGCCGATGAATCCGGCGGCTCCGGTAATAAGAATAGATTTGTTTTTAAGCTCGATATGTTCCATACTGACTTTAATTCTCCTCCAGTCCGACTTTTTTATACAGCTCTCTTATTCTTTTAAGCTGTTCATAATCCATATTTCCCGCGTTGCTGATCTCACCCTTGATAGCGCTCTTTCTGTGCGTTAAGGAATAATACAGGCGTTTTGAATAACACGCAGGCAAAAGCCACGGCTTTTTTTCAAGCTGAGGATAACGCACCTTCATCGACTTCATTCCGGGGAACGCGCGTTTATACGCGTAGCCCAGCCTGCCGTGCTTTTTGCCGTCGCGCATTACCTCGCTGTTAGCCACAAAAAAGCTCTTTTTTCCGTAAACTCCGCATTGCAGGATATGTTCGCCAAGCTCGATCACCTCATCCGAGGCAGGTTTATTGTCAAACCAATACTGCGCCAGAGCAATTGCGCAATCGGCGAACTTTTTTATTTTTATCGATTCGAAATCACGGTCGATGATATCGAAGTCGAGATCAGGCTTGCTGTTAAGATACACCCATAAATCGAGAAAAGCGCGTATGCCTATTCCGCCGCCGCTTGATAAGTGCTTGACTATGTGGGCGATAAGATAAACAAAAAACATCTCGTCGTCCATACGGTAAATGTTTGAATAGCCTTCGATCGGGGCAAGGCGCTTCCAAACATACATATCGGAATCCGGATTTGAAAAATGCTTATTAAAGATCTCCTCGTAAATAAAAAGGTTCATGTGGATCTCAAGCACAACAAACGGAAGCTTTGTATACTTGTTGTCCTTTTTGTTTCCCAGTCCGTTGCACTCATACTCGTGTTCGGTCAATATTTTATGAACGGCAAGCTCATCCGACTGCTTAATAAAGATATCGGTATCGATCATATTGCGCAGATCTCTGCGCGGGTAAAGCTGTTTAAGGTACCAGCCCTTGAGCATTACCGCCTCGATACCCTTTTTGTCAAACTCGCGGATGATCTCATTGACCTCGCATTCCTGGTTTGCGTCCATTATCAATTGCCTGTCGCCGGAATCGATTATTTCGGCAAGCAGTTCATCGGGGATATCGGGATACCTTGAGGAAAGCTCGGCAATGATATTGACCATTTTGTGTTTTCGGGCAAGCCGCATAACGCTTTTCCAATCATGGCAATCAGGAGGTTCGGAGCCTGTTAACGCGGCGCGAACCATTTCAAAAAATATTTTTTGCTCTTTGTCCACTCGGCTTTGCCTCCTTTCCGATTGTCTGATAATACCACAAAATCATGTATAATGCAAATCCGTTTTACCGATTTTTGATTTGCGCGGGCTTATATACCGCATGCCCGTACAGGTTATGCTCCCAGTTGTATCCTCTGTCGCCCTCTATATTCATTATGCTGTACGGAACAGCCTGCTTTGCGCTGTCCAGTCTTGTAAGGCTTCCGTCGGGCTCGATACAGTTGACGGTTATCTCATACGAATAAACGCCGTCGGGAACCTCTGAGGTCGGAATAAACAGCTCGTATTCATTTTTGCCTTTTTTTATTGAAAACTCATTTGTTTTTGTGCCGCCTATTCTGGTACCGTCCAAATACTGATTTGTAAGTCCGATATACGCTTCTCCGTACTCCTTCTCGGAGTTTATCACAAGGTAAAGGTTTATTCCTTCCTCGCTGCGGAAAATATTTTTGTCTTTACCTATCAGCTTGGCGTATTCAAGCTTGACGCCCGATGTGAGCCTTGTGTCGATCCGCCTGGTCTTTTCACTTAAGAAAAACTCGTATGTACTTTTTTCATTCAACAAACCAAGGTACCTGTTTATTCCCGACTCAACATCTCCGAGGAAAGACAGCTTTCCGTGGTCAAGCACAAGACATTTGGTGCACAGCGAGCGGATGGTGCTTATATTATGGCTTACATACAAAACCGTTCTGTTTTCGTTTACGGACGCCTCGCTCATTCTGCCTAAGCATTTCTTTTGGAACTCAACGTCGCCTACCGCCAAAACCTCGTCCATTATCATTATGTCGCTGTTTAAATGGGCGGCTACCGAAAACGCCAGCTTTACATACATTCCGCTTGAA
>CACZPW010000286.1 GCA_902783115.1 uncultured Ruminococcus sp.
AATAATCCTCCTCCGTCGCCGCCGCTACGTCATCCCTGCCCCATATACTGCGGGAGCTTTCATCGGCACGTATCTCCACGCCGTTCTTTATAAGCGCATCAAATATCACGGGCACAAATTCATCCGCAATATCCGCATTTATCAGCAAACTTTCCGCAGCATTGCACACGGACGGACGCTGTACCTTTGCGTTAAGGATAATATCCTTTGCCATATCCGCATCGTATTTGTCATCAACGTATATATGGCAGTTCCCCGCCGCCGTTTCGACCACGGGTACAGTCGCATTCTCGACCACGCTTTTTATAAGTCCCTTGCCGCCTCTTGGAATGAGCATATCTATATACCCGCTCATTTTCATAAGATCAACGGACACCTCCCTTGAGGTGTCCTCGATAAGATTCAGCGCACCGCCGGGGATACCTGCACCATACGCCGCCTCCTGCATTATATCCATTATCGCCTTGTTTGAGTTTATCGCATCGGAGCCGCCTCTTAAAATACACACATTTGAAGTCTTTAAGCAAAGTGCCGCCGCATCGACCGTAACGTTCGGGCGTGCCTCGTAAATTATCGCAATAACGCCCATCGGCACGACCTTCGTGCCTATCAGAAGCCCGTTGGGACGCTCCCACATCTTTTTTACGCCGCCTATAGGATCGTCAAGATCGCGCACCTTTAAAACGCCCTCTGAGATACCCTGTATACGTTCCTCTGTAAGCGTAAGGCGGTCTATCATTGCCTCTCTTATGCCGTTCTTCCTCGCGTTTTCTATATCAAGCCTGTTTGCCGCTATTATCCTGTCCGTATTTTTGATAAGCGCAGATGCGATATCGGATAGTGCTCTGTCCTTTGTGCCGCTTGTGACCTTCGCCATTTTGTACATTGCTTCCCTTGCAACAGTACCCTTTTTTAAAAGCTCTTTTCTCATCGGAATTCTCCTTTTTTAGTGTGTCTGAATTGATATTACAGTAACGGACCGTCGGGGACGCCGGTCCCTACGAAATTGCATTTTGGTATGTGGTGTAGGGACAGACCTCCCGGACCGTCGGGGACGCCGGTCCCTACGAAATTGCATTTTGGTATGTGGTGTAGGGATAGACCTCCCGGACCGTCGGGGACGCCGGTCCCTACGAAATTGCATTTTGGTATGTGGTGTAGGGACAGACCTCCCGGACTGTCCGTGTTTACACACAACGCCAATCGCATATTGGTACGTATTGTAGGGCACGACCCCACAGGCGCCGCTGCGCCGCTTGTGTCGTGCCGTGTTTACGGTTTTGATATGGCATGCAACGGAACGACACATTGGTCGTTCCCTACATCATACCAATATACATCTATCTGCTAAGCTGAAATTCAGCGCTATTTTGCTATAAATAATGTTCCGTCAATTACTCCGTCCAATATATTATATATGGCGTCCGTCTTTTCGCCGTTGGTTATTACCATATTTATGCCGTTTCCGGTGGCTATTTTTGCGGCGTCAAGCTTTGTTACCATACCGCCCGTTCCGAGCGCCGTTCCCGCGCCGTCCGCCATATCCCGCACGGCATCAACGTCATACACTATATCCAGAAGCCTTGCGTCCTTGTTTTTATGCGGGTCGCTGTCGTAAAGTCCGTCAATGTCGGATAGCAGAATGAGAAGATCCGCATTGATAAGCTTTGCGACAACTGCCGACAGGGTGTCGTTATCGCCTATTTCTATCTCGTCATAGGAAACGGTGTCATTTTCGTTGACTATTGGTATTATACCAAGCTCCAAAAGCCTGTTTACGGTATTTTTGGTATTCTCCGCACGTTTTTGGTTATCTATATCCTCACGGGTTAGCAAGATCTGCGCAACGCTGTGATTATAGCCGCCGAATATCCTGTCATAGAGCATCATAAGCTCGCACTGACCGACTGCGGCGATAGCCTGCTTTGTGACCATGTCCTCCGGTCGCTTTGAAAAGCCCAGCTTCCCGACCGCAACGCCGATCGCTCCCGACGATACCAGCACTATCTCCTTACCCTGATTTGAAAGGTCGCACAGCGTCATTGCAAGACGGTCGATCCGCTTTAAGTTCATGCTCCCGTTTTGGTATGTGAGCGTCGATGTACCGACCTTTATAACTATTCTCTTTGCCGATTTTATACTTGATATTCCCTTTGCCATTTTTACAAAATTTTATCCTCTCAAAAAATTTAATTCTCTGCCGATATGACCGCTTTGCCTATGCAATTACGCGATGTGAAAATTATACCATTCCACCGCTGTCAAGTCAACGGCTTTTAGAAAAAATACTGCCTCCGTCTTTTACTAAACGATAATACCATAAATTTTAAAATTGCTTTAATATGTCATGGTGACCGACATCAACAAGGATTATCATCGTATTACCCTCGTAAAACCAGATAATACGAATATGCATATTGACACTGCACTCAAACAAATCCGCGGTTCCCTGTATGCGTTTCGTTCTCAATGACGGGTGTGCGGGATTTTGTAAAAGCAATTCCAATTTATTTTTGAGTTGCTTTTTCTCGCTTGCAGACAGCGTTTTATAATGCTTCCCGAAACGGTTGGTAAAGGTAAATTGATAAGACATCAGTTCCCCTCCAAGTTATCAAACAAAGCGTCAATTGTTGAAAAAGCAGGCTGTTTTCCGTCTTTAATATTGGCTTTTACCTGTTCGACCTCCAAACGGAGTGCGTCAATATATTTTTTTGGATAAACCGTTACCGGCATAATGCAAATTACACCGTCTTTTTCATAAATATCAAGCTTGTCACCCTCGGACAAGCCAAGCTTTGCAACAAGTTCTTTAGGTATTGTTATTTGAGATTTTGTACGCAATTGAGCTAACATAATATCACCCTCCCGATGTTGGTAAGAATTTCTGACTTTCTAACTAATATTATATTCTGTATCTAAAAAAAGTCAATAGTAATTTTTGTATTTCAGAAAAACCTCCCCCGTTCTTTACATTATTTTCATATTGTGGTATAATTCGTTCTTGAAAGGACTGATAAAAAAATGATAGTGGCAATAAAAAATGCTGTTTTACATATTTTGGATCCCTCGCACCGTCTGCCCGTGCTCTCGGAGCATGAAATGGACGTATCCGACGGAATGATAAACACGTATCTCACAACGCATATTGAAAAGGTGTACGACGATCCGGCGTACAGGAAGGCGGAGTTTAAGTCAAACAGCTCTCTTAAATTCCATATAGACCGATACCGTGAGGGCGAGGAGGATATAGTCAAGCTTTCCAAAAACATCGCCGAGCGTATTTTTGAGGGGCTTTTGAGCACTCAGGATTCATCCCCCTGCGATATAGCGGTATGCGAGCTTATTATAAACGAGCGGCGCGTGATAGGAATACTCAAATTAAATAACAAAACAGGCTTTACGCATCAGGTGATAAAGGATGGCGGCGGTATCACAAACACCGTAATAAATCACTACTCGATACTCCCCGCACAGACTCAGAAAATAACCGAATACGCCTTTGTGGATATTGAGGAGCTGTCGATCCGCTACAAGAGTGCAAAATACGTTATCGACGGTGAAAAGGCGGATCTGTTTGCCGATATCGTGCTTGAATGTGACTATGAAATATCGTCACGGGAGGCGGTAAACACCGTTACAAGGACGGCTAAAAAAATAACCGCCGAAAACGGCGGCGATACCATGGAGACCGCCGCAAAAATAAAGGAATGCGTTATAGAAAACATCGAGCAAAGGATACCCTTCAAGACCGGAACGATAGCGGACCGTGTATTTGACTCTCACCCCGTTATGAAGGACGAGTTCAAGGCGAAAATGGAGCAGGCGGCAGTTCCCGACGAGATAGATATAAACAAGTACGTCACCAAAAAGATGACCTCAAATATCAGGCTTGTGACGGATACGGGCGTTGAGCTGTCGTTCCCCGCAGAATACTATTCAAACAGCCGATACGTCGATATCGTAAACAACGAGGACGGGACTATCTCCATTTCGATAAACAACATAGGCGAGCTTACAAACAAATAGGAGCGTATTTTATGAAAGAACTTTGGGACTTATTTTTCACCTTTGCAAAAATAGGCACGTTCACCTTCGGCGGCGGACTGGCAATGCTGTCGCTTTTGCAAAGGGAGATAGTGGAAAACAAAAAATGGGCGACGGACGAGGAGCTTCTGGACTATTATGCCATAGGTCAGTGTACGCCGGGAATAATCGCCGTAAACACCGCCACCTTTATCGGCACAAAAAAGCGGGGCGCAATAGGCGGCATAGCCGCAACGCTTGGCGTTATAATGCCGTCAATAATCATTATTACCGCCATAGCGGCCGTTTTGAATATGTTTTTGGAATATGAGATAGTCGGGCACGTTTTGGCGGGCATCCGCGCGGCGGTTGCGGCGCTTACGATAAATGCGGTAACGGTACTCGGTAAAAAAGCGTTTGTGGATAAAATAACGCCCTGTATTGCGATAGTGACCTTTGCGCTGTCGTTTATTTTCCCGTCAATGTCGCCTGTGTGGATAATAATTGCGGCATCGCTTCTCGGCATAGTATTGAAGGGAGGCAGGGGACTCTGTAAATCCGGACAGGTAAAAGGCAATAAGGAACAGTGAATAAGTACGGTACAAAATGCTCATGGATTTGGTAGTATCCGTGTCGTTTTTTACCTTGGGAAGGAACAAAAAAGTATGTTTGAGACTCTTGGTATTTTGTTTTACGAATTTTTCAAAATAGGTCTGTTCGCAATAGGCGGCGGGCTTGCAACGATCCCTTTTTTAAAGAATCTTGCCGATGCGCGCCCCTGGTTTGACGCGTCAATGCTCTCGGATATGATAGCGATATCCGAAAGCACGCCCGGTCCCATAGGCGTTAATATGGCAACGTATTCGGGATTTATGGCAGGCCGCCAATTCGGGCTTTGGGGCGGGATATCGGGCGCATTTGTCGCCACGATAGGACTTGTTACGCCGTCGGTTATCATTATTTATTTTGTATCAAAGGCGTACAGGAAATTCAAGGAAAATCCGCTTGTAAACAATGCGTTTTACGCCGTCCGTCCCGCCGTATGCGGAATGATCGCAGCGGTAGTGGTATCCATTGTTGCCTCGGCGGTTTTGAAGGACGGATATGTTGTAAAAGAGCTTTACAGGTATATAAATATAAAGCCCGCCGTACTGTTTTTGATTCTGCTCGCAATTATGAACATACCAAAACTAAAAAAACTGCACCCGGTTGTATTCATACTTTTTGCTGGCGTATGCGGGGCGCTATTCTCAATGTAGAAAAAATTTTTGTTTTTCTGTTAAGATATGCCCTAATGGTGGTATATAATATAAGGAGATATTCGCATCTTCTTTATAAAAGGAAGGTAAAAGGGGGGAAGCTTAAATTATATGGAGGCTATCAAAAACTATAAATGTCCCTGCTGCGGAGCGCCGCTTGTATACAAGGCGGGCAGCGAGACTCTTCACTGCGATTCCTGCGACAATTCGTTTGAGCTTGCAACGATAACTCAGATGACGGAGGATATGGAGTCTGCCGGCGGCGCGTCAAAGTATGACTGGGAGCATTACGAGCCGAGGGATTATCAGTCGGACGGCGAGGTAAATCTTGCAAATTATTCGTGCCCATCCTGCGGCGCCGAAATTTCAGGTGACGATACCTTGGGCGCTACGGTATGCCCGTATTGCGGAAATTCCACAATAGTAAAGGGACAGTTTGAGGGCGGATTAAGACCTGATTATCTTATTCCCTTCAAGCTTGACAAGCAGGCGGCGGTCGCGGCATTTGAGGACGACTTTAAGAATGCGCCGTTTTTGCCCGACAATTTCAAGAGCAAGAAAAAGATCCAGGAAATGGCGGGCGTATACGTTCCGTTCTGGATGTTTGACTGCGACTGCGACGCGTCCATCGTGTACAATGCGGAGCAGGTAACGGCATGGAGCGACGCAAACTACAACTATGTAAAAACCGATTATTACAAGCTGTTCAGAAGCGGCAGGATCTCGTTTGCAAATATTCCCGTCGACGGCTCGAAGAAGGCGGACAATACGTATATGGAGGCAGTAGAGCCGTTTGATTACGGCGATGCGGTGGAATTTTCGGACAGGTATCTGTCGGGGTATCTTGCCGACAAATACGACGTTTCCGCCGAGGACAGCATAGAAAGGGCAAACGAGAGAGTAAAAAATTCGGCTGTCGAAACGTTTAAGGCAACGACCTCACGCTACAGCGCGGTCATTCCCGAAAGCACGAAGATAGGCTTTTCAAACGGTAAGATAAGATATTCACTGCTCCCTGTGTGGATGCTCAACATCAAATACAAGGACACGATGTATAAGTTTGCAATAAACGGGCAGACGGGTAAGGTCGTAGGTCAATACCCCGTTGACAACGGTAAAAAGTGGCGGTATTTCTGGGCGGTTGCCGGCGTTATGTACGCCGTAGCTGCGGCGGTTGCGTATTTCTTGTTATTCTGAGGGGGTATGCGGCAATGAAAAAAATATTTATATATGTAATGCTTATATTTACCGTTCTGGCGGTGCCTGTAAAGGCGGAATTCAAAAATCCGCCCATAACGGATAATGCCGGGTATCTCAGCGAAACCGAGCTTTTGGAGATCAGTGCGGCGCTTGATGAGGTAAGAAACAAATACAACATGGAAGCGGCAATATATACCGAGGATGTCATGTCCGGAACAAGCGCTATGGCAAGCGCCGACGATATTTACGATTACGGCGGCTACGGTGCGGGCGAGGATATGAGCGGTATTATGCTCTACATTTCAAGAAGCACACGGGAGTATCATTTTACTACCTGCGGCAAGGGTATCGACGCATTTACCGATAACGGGCTTATATATCTTGAAAATAAGGTCGTACCGTATCTTGGCGACAATGACTATTACGGCGCATTTAAGGAATATGCAGCCGAGGCGGATAAGCTTCTTGGAATGTGGGCGGAAGGAAAGCCGTATGATAAAAAGCAGCTTGAAACGAACGATATTCTTATGATTTTGGGCGTTTGCCTTCTCGCACCGCTTGCGATCGCATACATAATGATGCAAAAGAAGCTAAAGAAAATGAAAACAGCAACGGAAAACAATTACGCGCTTAACTATGTGAACGATCAGAATTTAAGCGTGTCAAGGGATATGTTCCTGTTCTCAAACATAGTAAAGACGAAACGGGAAAAATCATCGGGCTCCGGTTCAAGTACCCACACATCGTCGTCGGGTACCTCACACGGAGGCAGAGGCGGAAGCTTTTAAAAGGTTAAACATATAAGGAGGAAAAAATTATGGGATTATTAAAAGCAGGAATCGGCGCACTTAGCGGAGTTTTGGCGGACTCCTGGCGCGATTATTTCTATTGTGAAAGTATGAACGCCGATACTCTTGTCAAAAAAGGCGAAAAAAGAGTGGGCGGCAGATCGTCGAACAAGAAGGGTACGGACAACATCATTTCAGACGGCTCCATCATCAACGTAAACGACGGTCAGTGCATGATGATAGTGGAGTCGGGAAAGGTCATAGATCTTTGTGCGGAGCCGGGTGAGTTTGTTTATGACACGGGTACTGAGCCGAGTCTGTTCTACGGAACCTTAAGCGAAAACATCAAGAGGAGCTTTTCGGAGGTCGGCAAGAGATTTACCTTCGGCGGCGAGCCTGCAAAGGATCAGAGGATCTATTTCTTTAACACCAAGGAGATAATGGGCAACAAGTACGGAACTCCCTCACCCATACCATTCAGGATCATGGATACGGCTATAGGCTTCCCGCTTGATATAAAGATCCGCTGTCACGGCGAATATTCATACCGCATCACAAACCCGATGCTGTTCTACACAAACGTATGCGCAAACGTGGAGGACGATTATCAGAGAAGCGAGATAGACAGTCAGTTAAAGACGGAGCTGCTTACTGCCCTGCAGCCTGCAATGTTCAAGATCTCACAGAACAATATCTATTACAGCGCTATCCCCGCGTACACGATGCAGCTTGCGGACGAATTAAACGAACTGCTTTCGTCAAAGTGGCGTGACAGACGCGGTATTGAGATAGTGGAATTCGGCGTATCGAGCGTCAATGCCACGGAAGAGGACGAGGCAAGGATTATGGAATACCAGCGCTCCACAGCTATGGGCAGGGATAATAATCTTGCAAAAGGTCATATCTTAGGCGCAACGGCTCAGGCGATGAATACTGCGGCGGCAAACGAGAACGGCGCAGGCATGGGCTTTATGGGCATGGGTATGGCAGGAAATATGGGCGGAAATATGGCAGGTATTTTCGGCACAGGCGGCGATAACCAGAGTCAGCCCACAATGCAGACTCAGCCTGTTGCGGCAGGCGGCTGGAAATGCGAATGCGGCACTGAAAATACAGGTAATTTCTGTCAGAACTGCGGCAAGCCCAAGCCCGGAAAATGGACCTGCGAATGCGGCACGGAAAACGGCGGAAACTTCTGCTCAAACTGCGGCAAGCCCAAGCCGTAAAAAGGAAAATATACATAACATATATGGTATAAAAACGGCGTCCCGCACTTCAAAAGCGGGACGCCATTTTATATGGTAGCAGATATTACTGCTATGCAGTTTTACATTCACTGCCGTATTCGTAAAGAATATCGCTTGGCAAATCAATATAATCATTCCAAAATACGCAGGTACGGCTTTCATCAAGCTGTACACTGTCAAATAGTCCGGTTATTGTTTTTAGGTCGCCATAGCCCGGCAAACGGTTGATGTCGTCTTCCAAATCGTAAATAACTGTTTTTCCGTCATCAAAGGCTACAAAAAGCTTAAATTCATCAAGCGGTTTAAGTGCATTTATTCTTACAATCATTAAAACACCTCCGTTTTAAAGCGGCGGGAGCTTAGATATGCTTTGAGTATCCCACATCGCCTGCAATTCCTTTTGGTGCTGTATAAGCCATTCGGTTACTAATTCTTGAGCCTTGTGTGGCAAGTCACCTTCGGTCATTTTAAGCGTTTTGATATTATTTTAAATCATCATAGTATTTTGCGGTGTTTTTGCCTGCCTCCGTACCGACTTTATTGTATGCGGTCTGGTAATAGTGGTAATTATCCCGCATATCCCGTATATACGGCTCAAAGCTTGATACGATGGTACAGCGCGCATCTTTTTTTGCAAGCTCCTTTTGCGCTTCTCTTATAACTCCGTACTGCTTATCTATATGCTCATTTTTATACACGGGATAATTATAATGTCCCGTTCCGACTATAAAGCAATGCTCTATGCCGTGTTTAAAAAATTCTTCAAACAGCTCAAGCGTATTTTTTAT
>CACZPW010000287.1 GCA_902783115.1 uncultured Ruminococcus sp.
GTTATCGGCATAGGCGGCTCGTATCTCGGCGCAAGAGCTGCTATAGAGCTTTTAAATCATTCCTTTTATAATTCCCTGCCAGATGATAAGCGCAAGGGACCGCAGATATTCTTTGCGGGTAACCATATAAGCTCAACATATCTTGCAGAGCTTTTGGAAACGATCGAGGGCAAGGATATTTCGGTAAATGTAATATCAAAATCCGGTACTACGACCGAGCCTGCCATAGCATTCAGAATATTCAAGGAAATACTTGAAAATAAATACGGTAAGGCAGAGGCTTCAAAGAGAATATATGCTACAACGGATAAATCAAGAGGCGCATTAAAAACCCTGTCCGATGCCGAAGGATATGAAACATTTGTTGTTCCCGACGATGTAGGCGGCAGATTTTCGGTACTTACTGCCGTAGGCTTACTTCCGATAGCTGCTGCAGGTATTGATATCGACGCTATGATGCAGGGCGCAAAGGACGCGAGAGAAAAATATATGTCCCCGGATGTGGCGGACAATGAGTGTTATCAGTATGCGGCTATCCGAAATGCGCTTTACCGCAAGGGTAAAACGGTTGAAATGATGGTAAACTTTGAGCCGTCCTTACACTATTTTGCCGAATGGTGGAAACAGCTTTACGGCGAGTCTGAGGGCAAGGATAACAAGGGAATATTCCCGGCTGCCGCAGATTTTTCGTCAGACCTTCATTCTATGGGTCAGTATATCCAGGACGGGCAGAGAATGTTGTTTGAAACAGCTATTCTGGTTGAAAATCCGAGAAAGAATGTCACGATAAAGGAAACAGCCGATAACCTTGACGGGCTCAATTTCCTTGCCGGCAAGACTCTGGATTACGTAAATTCCAAAGCCGCACAGGGAACGGCACTTGCGCATATGGACGGCGGTGTTCCGAACCTTGCTGTCCGTGTACCGTGTCTTGATGCGTATAATTTCGGATATATGGTATATTTCTTTGAAAAGGCTTGCGGAATCTCGGGCTATCTGTTGGGAGTAAATCCGTTTGATCAGCCGGGAGTTGAAGCATACAAGAAGAATATGTTTGCGCTTTTGGGTAAGCCGGGTTACGAGGACGCAAAAAAGGCGCTTGAAGAAAGACTCAAATAATATTTAAATATAAGGAGGACAAGAAAATGATAGAAATTCTCATTGGCAAGAAGGGTTCAGGTAAGACAAAGGCGTTGATAGAAAAGGTTAATGCCGCATCTGCGGTAGCGGACGGAAACGTTATCTTTATTTGTAATGATATGTCCGATATGTACAGCATCAAATCACAGGTGAGAATGTGTACTACAAAGGGACTCGGAATGAAGTCGTTTGATGATTTATATTTCTATATCAACGGACTTTTGGCAGGTAACTATGACATTACCGACGTATTTATTGACGGAGTATTCAAAATCATTGGTACCGATGAATTTGACGGCGCCGAGCATTTTATCAACAGCATAAAGAAAATAAGCGATGTTTCGTTTGTAATATCAATGAGCATGGACGTAAACGAGGCGCCCGACTATATTAAAGAGCTGCTTTAAACCGGCTCTGACTGTTTGGAGGAATATATACATGCAGTACAACAGTACGAGGGATAACAGCATTTGCGTTAATGCCGCAGATGCAATAAAGACAGGCCTCAGTAAAGAAGGCGGCTTGTTTGTCCCCAAAAGCATACCTAAGGTTGAGCTTTCGCAGATCGACGCTTTAAAGGATAAAACATATAATGAAAGGGCGTTTTTCGTGCTTGGCAAATTCCTTACGGATTTTACGGACGATGAGCTGTGGAATTGCATAAACAGCGCATATACGAAGGCAAAATTTGAGACCAATGCAATAGCGCCCGTATATGAGCTTAACGATTCGACCTATGTTCTTGAATTATGGCACGGTCCGACCTGCGCATTCAAGGATATGGCGCTGCAGATATTACCGCATCTTTTAACTACATCTATGAAAAAAACCGATGAAAGTAACGAGGTAGTAATACTCGTCGCAACATCGGGTGATACAGGTAAGGCGGCGCTTGAGGGCTTTAAGGACGTAAACGGAACAAGAATAATTGTATTCTACCCCGATAACGGAGTGTCGGAGATACAGAAACGGCAGATGGTCACCCAGGAGGGTAACAATGTATCGGTTGCGGCGGTAAAGGGTAACTTTGACGATGCTCAGAATGGCGTAAAAAAGATATTTACCGATAACGAATACAAGGAGCTGTTAAACAGGAACGGTTTTTCGCTTTCAAGTGCAAACTCGATCAACTGGGGCAGGCTTGTTCCGCAGATCGTATATTATTTCTCGGCGTATGCGGATTTGATAAAGGCGGGTAAGATCGTTTGCGGAGATAAGGTAAATATTGTTGTCCCTACGGGTAATTTCGGTAACATACTTGCCTCATACTATGCAATGAGAATGGGGCTTCCGGTTGCACGTTTTATATGTGCATCAAACGAGAACAATGTATTGACTGATTTTATAAATACAGGCACATACAATAAAAACCGGGAATTCCATACCACGATTTCCCCGTCGATGGACATACTTATTTCGAGCAATCTTGAAAGATTTTTGTATGACCTTGCGGATAATAACGACGCTTTGATAAAGGATTGGATGGAAAAGCTGAGCATTGACGGAAGCTACACCGTATCGGATGATGTATTTAAGAAAATGCAGGATATGTTTTACGGCGGCTTCAGCGACGATGCTGAAACTATGGCGGCTATCAAATCCGTTGCGGCGGACTATGACTATGTAATGGATACGCATACCGCCGTTGCAAAATCGGTATATGATAAGTATGTTGCCAAAACCGCTGATAAAACCAAAACTATCATTGCATCTACCGCAAGCCCGTTTAAATTCAATCAAAGTGTTCTAATAGCATTAAAGGACTTTGATTATGTTGTCGGCAAGGATGAATTTACAATGCTTGATGAACTGTCGGATATAGGTAATATGCCCATACCGAAATCATTGGCGGAGCTTAAAGATAAGCCGGTAAATTTTGAAATAGTCTGCGACAAAGACGAAATGCGGCAGATAGTAAGCGATTTTTTGGCAGTTGACTAAAAATAATAAGGGTGCAGGCTTATGCACCCTTATATAATGGAGAATATTTATATGAAATCAATGAATGAAACAATAAATGCAATAAAGTCGTGCGTGTATGATGAGCAGTTAAAATATATCTACTCTGCATCCGATGAAAATATGGATTTTTACAGAAACAGGTATCTGGAAGTAATAGACCTGTTTAAGCAGACCTTTGGCGATGCTCGTGATATAGCCCTGTTTTCGGCGCCGGGGCGGACGGAAATAGGCGGAAATCATACCGATCACCAGCACGGCTGTGTTCTTGCAGGCTCGGTAAACCTTGATATTATAGCCGCCGCTCGTCCCAATGGAACGAATACGGTCAGAATACAGTCCAAAAACTACAGCATGGATGTTATTGAGCTTGATGACCTTGAAGTGCATGAGGATCAGTTTGATAAGGCAATAGCTTTGATAAGAGGCATCCTGAAAAAATTTGTTGAACGCGGAATAAAGGTAAAAGGCTTTGACGCATATACGATCTCGAATGTATTAAAAGGCTCCGGATTATCATCCTCCGCCGCATTTGAGGTGCTGGTGGGAACAATAATAAACGGCTTGTTTGCAAACGGCGAGGTATCAGCGGTTGAAATCGCACAAATGGGACAGTATGCCGAAAACGTGTATTTTAACAAGCCGTCGGGCTTGATGGATCAGACGGCATCGTCGGTAGGCTCGGTTGTTTCTATAGACTTTAACGACACCGATAACCCCATCGTAAACAAGGTCGGGTTTGATTTAAGCAAGCACGGACACGCGCTTTGTATAATAGATTCGGGTGCGGATCATGCGGATCTTACCGCCGAATATGCTACCATACCCTCGGATATGAAGGAGGTTGCTAACTTTTTCGGCAAGAATTATTTAAGGGAGGTCAATGAAGCTGAGTTTTTTAAAAACATAAAGAATATCCGTGATAAGATACACAACGACCGCGCCATATTGCGTGCCATTCACTTTTTCAGTGACAATCAGATAGCTCGGGACGAGGTTTTGGCGCTTAAAAATGATGATTTTGATAAATTCTTGGAGCTTATAAGGAAATCCGGACGCTCGTCGTTTATGTATCTGCAAAACATTTATGCGGCGTCCATGCCGAAACAGCAGGCTGTGGCGGTCGTTCTTGCGCTTTGCGACAAGCTTTTGGGCGAAAGAGGCGCATACAGAGTTCACGGCGGCGGCTTTGCGGGCACTATCCAGGCATTTGTGCCTTTTGATATGCTCGATGATTTCAAATCGGGTATTGAGTCTGTAATAGGTGAGGGTATGTGCCATATTCTCTCCATCAGACCTGTGGGCGGCTATGAGCTTAAATAACATACATAATATCCGTTGCAGCCATTGCGGCGGATATTTTTTTGTGCGAATTCATATTATGATATAAAGAGGTGAGGTTTGTGCTTAAAATAGGAAGCTACATACGTATAAATCCGTTGACTGCAGCGGTGTTTTTTATATGCCATATTCTCGGACAGGGAAGGCTTTTTGCGGTTTCGTACTTTACGGTATTTTGCCACGAAGCGGCGCACCTTCTTTTTGCAAGAAAGTTAGGGCTTTGTACCGATAAATTAACATTTGAGCCGTTTGGAGTCAATTTACAGCTAAAAAACAAAATTGTATTTGATATAAGCGATGAGATAATACTTTATCTCTCGGGGCCTCTATTTAATATAATCTCTGCGGTTTTGTTATCTTTTATAAAGGCTGACAGTACTGTTCTGTCATATTTTTATACCTGTAATACCGTAATATTTACCATAAACATTATGCCGATCCTGCCACTTGACGGGGGGATCGTCACAAAAAAGCTCATAGCCCGGTACTACGGCTATAAAACTGCGGAGCGTGTGCTGAAAATTACTTCCGTAACGCTGATTACGGCGCTTTTGATAAGTGAGATATATCTGCTGTATAAAAACAGCTTCAATATTTCCGTTATCGTTATGATAATATTCCTGACGGGAAATATTTTTACAAGCAGCGAAAAATACAACATAGATTTTGTTGAGGGACTTATGTTTTATAACGATAAGCCCGTTATAAACGGTAGACTGATAGTTGCAAATTCCAATACAAGCGAGCTTGATATAGCAAAAAGCTTTGTCAAAGGAAAATACGGTATCGTTATAAAAATCGACAGCGACGGAAATATAGAAAAAATATGCAGTGAAAAAAATATTATAAACTCGCTTATAAATACCCGCTGATTACTACATTGTGATTACAATACCGTAACATATATGGAAAAATTGACGGTTATGTGCTATACTGTAACAGATAATGAGAATAATATACTTTTTTTTGAAAGGCAGTAATAAATATGGCAAAGAAAAAGCGTTCAAATGCTAAGAAGCCACAAAAGAAAAAAGTGCAAAGACCGGAAAGAGATGGTTATATCGCTTATGTAACGGTATCGCTTATCGTTTCCGTGCTTTTGGGAATATTTATGTACGCGGGCGGTGACGGGGCTCTGAGCGGTTTTATCACAAAAGGGCTCTGCGAGATTTTCGGTACGGTTGCATACTGTATTCCGTTTACTTTACTTGCGACAACAGCATACCTTGTATATACGCACAGTATTGCGCTGTATTGGAAAAAATTTGTTTTTGTGACCTTGGCTATAATAAATTTAGCCGCAATTATACATCTTGCCACGGCGTCGTCCTTTGATGCCGTTGCCACATCCTGCGGAAACGGCGGTATCGTAGGTGCGTTTGTTGCGGTAAATCTTGTAAAGCTTGTTCAGAGATTGGCGTCGTATGTGATACTGATACTCACATTTTTGGTGTTGCTCGGAGCAATAGCGGGTATGTCAACACTCAAAACCGGTTATGAATACATAAAACGGTTCGTGCTGTGGATATATGATACATATTTTAAATTTGATGAAAGCGAAGCTTATACGGACAATAGCGATGCTGACGTTTATATTCCGGAAAAGAATAAAAAGCAAAAAATCAGAAAAAGAATAAAGCCTCAAAAGGCAAGCAATCCCACTCTTGATGCGGCGACCTCTTTTGCGGAGGATGTAAAGCATAACACGGGCGGTACTTATGAAAACGCTGATATAGCCGGCGGTATTGATGAGATTTTCGGACATTCACAATCCGATATAAAGGAAAATATCGATGACGTATTTTCAGATATCGACATACCCGAGACGGCCGATACTTCCGAAACAGCTGAGCAGGAAAAGGATATTGAAGCCAATACCGAAACCGAGGTCACGGAACGGGAAAAGAATATGACAAAAGCCGAAAAAGCTGAATATAACCGTGAATTTAATGAGGCAATAGAGCATGTTATCATACCGTATTCCTATCCGCCCATAAACCTTTTAAATAAGCAAAGCGCATCCTCTACAGACCAGAGAATGGAGCTTAGAAAAACAGCGGAGAAGCTTATAAACGTTCTTGACAGCTTCGGTGTAAAAGCAAAGCTTTTGCAGGTTACGCAAGGTCCTGCCGTGACAAGATACGAAATCCAGCCCGATGTCGGCGTTAAGCTTTCAAAAATTTCAAGTCTTGCCGATGATATTGCCCTGAATCTTGCGGTAAGCACGGTTTTGGTAGCTCCCGTACCGGGAAAAGCGGCAGTCGGAATAGAAATACCGAATAAAAAGGTAAGCTCGGTTGGCTTAAGAGAAATACTTACCTCGGACGATTTTAAAAACGCAAAATCAAAATTGACCTTTGCCTTAGGCGAGGATATCGGCGGCAGCGTCGTTATAGGCGACCTTGCAAGAATGCCGCATCTGCTTATCGCAGGCGCAACAGGCTCGGGTAAGTCGGTATGTATAAATACTATTATCATAAGCCTTTTATATAAAGCAGATCCCAACGAGGTAAAGCTTATAATGGTTGATCCGAAGGTGGTGGAGCTTGGCGTATATAACGGTATTCCGCATTTACTTGTACCTGTCGTAACAGATCCCAAAAAAGCGGCAGGTGCGCTTAACTGGGCTGTAACGGAAATGATGAGAAGGTATGACCTGTTTAAAGAAACGGGTGTAAGGAAGCTTGAATCGTATAACAAGCTTATGGAATCAACAGGCGGAGAGAAGGTACCGCAGCTTGTTATTATCATAGATGAGCTTGCAGACCTTATGATGGTTGCCGCAAAGGAGGTTGAGGATTATATTTGCAGAATAGCACAGCTTGCCCGTGCTGCGGGAATACATCTTATCATCGCAACGCAAAGACCGTCGGTTGATGTAATAACGGGACTTATAAAGGCAAATATCCCGTCAAGGATAGCATTTGCCGTTTCATCGCAGGTGGATAGCCGTACAATACTTGATAAGGGCGGTGCGGAAAAGCTGCTCGGTATGGGTGATATGCTTTATGCCCCGACCTATGAAAGAGAGGCAAGACGTGTTCAAGGCTCTTTCGTATCGGACGGCGAGATAGAAAAGATATTGAATTATATCAAAAAACATTCCGGTACAGACAATACCTACAGTCAGGATCTTGCGGAACAGATAGAACGCTGTGCAACGGGTGAGAACGGAGTAACGCCCGATACCGACGATGACGGAGACGCACTTTTACCCGATGCAATAAATCTTGCATTAGAGCTTGGCAAGATATCGACGTCAATGATACAGAGAAGATTGGGTGTAGGCTATTCAAGAGCCGGACGGATCATAGACCAGATGGAGGCGAGGGGCATCATATCAGGCGCAAACGGCTCAAAGCCGAGAGATGTGCTTATATCCCACGCCGATATGATAAATACGGACGATAACGAAAGCTTTGACAATTATGACGAATGATTTTCTGCCGATAAACCTAAACGATATGAAAAAGCGCGGCTGGGACATGTGCGACTTTGTGTATATAACAGGCGATGCGTATGTGGATCATCAGAGCTTCGGACACGCTATCATATCAAGAGTGCTTGAAAGACACGGTTACAGAGTCGGAATAATCCCGTTGCCGGATTGGAAAAATGCCGATGCCTTTAAGGTATTGGGTACTCCTCGGCTGGGAGTTTTGATTTGCGCCGGGAATATTGACAGCATGGTAAACCACTATACCGTATCAAAGAAAAAACGGCGCGATGATGCGTATGCGCCGGGGAATAAGGCAGGACAAAGACCTGACAGGGCTACAATAGTATATTGTAACAAGGTAAAAGAGGCGTTTCCGCATCTGCCCGTGATCATAGGCGGTGTGGAGGCAAGTCTCAGGCGTTTTACACACTACGATTATTGGGACGATAAGCTCAGAAGGTCTATCCTGTTTGATTCAAAGGCTGATATTTTGATATACGGCATGGGCGAAAGACAGATAGTTGAAATTGCAAAGCGTTTGGACGACGGCGAGGATTTGTCGGGGATACCGGGTACGTGTATCATATCAAAAACAGACTGCGGCGGACGTTTGATTCCGTCTTATGAGGAATGTATTGATAGCAAAAAGCAATATGCCATATCGTGCCAAATGCAGTATTACGAGCAAAATCCGTATACAGGCAAGACATTGGCACAAAAGCATGGGGACAGATATCTGATCCAATACCCGCCGGCAATGCCGCTTGAGGAGGACGAGCTTGATAAAGTGTATTCTCTTCCGTATATGCGGACGTATCATCCTATATATGAAAAGTACGGCGGAATAAAAGCAGTGGAGGAAGTAAAGTTTTCCATTTCAATGAACAGGGGCTGTTACGGAAACTGTAATTTCTGTGCGCTTGCATTTCATCAGGGCAGGATAGTTACTTCAAGAAGTGACGTATCCATTATAAATGAAGCAAAGCGAATGATAAACGACCCTGATTTTAAGGGCTATATCCACGACGTCGGCGGGCCTACGGCAAATTTCAGACAAAGAGCCTGCAAGAAGCAGTATTCAAGCGGTGCATGCAAGGATAAGCAATGTCTTTATCCTGCGCCATGTAAAAATATGGAGGTATCACATAAACGCTATCTTGAGCTTTTAAGAAAGCTAAGAAGTTTAAAAGGCGTTAAAAAGGTATTCATACGCTCGGGTATACGCTTTGACTATTTAATGGCGGATAAGGACGACAGCTTTTTTACAGAGCTTTGCAAGTATCATATAAGCGGACAATTAAGAACTGCGCCGGAGCATATAAGCGATAACGTTTTAAAACACATGGGTAAGCCCAAAAATGATGTGTATGAAGCGTTTTCGGATAAGTTTTATAAAATCAACCAACGGCTTAACAAAAAGCAGTACATAGTCCCTTATTTGATGTCAAGTCACCCGGGCAGTACAATATACGATGCAATACGCCTTGCGGAGTATTTAAACAGGCATAACATAAATCCCGAGCAGGTACAGGACTTTTATCCCACGCCGGGTACTGTTTCGACATGTATGTACTATACCGGCATGGATCCGATAACTATGGAAAAGGTATATGTGCCAAGATCCGGTAAGGAAAAAGCAATGCAGAGAGCGCTTTTGCAGTTTAAAAATCCGGATAATTATAAATTGGTTTATGAAGCGCTTACAAAGGCGGGCAGGCAGGATCTGATTGGCTATTTGCCGCACTGTCTTATAAGACCGCCTCAGGGAAATATATTAAACGAGCAAAGGAGAAATATAAAAAATGGCAAGGATTCTCAGAGGAAAAGAAGTATCGCAAAGAATAAAGGACGAGCTGAAGGTAGAGGTGGCAAAGCTAAAGGAACAAGGCATTAACCCCGGACTTGCGGTCATTATCGTGGGTGATGATCCGGCAAGCCGTGTGTATGTAAATAATAAAAAGAAGGCGTGTGAATATTGCGGCATACTTTCGGAGGAATATGCACTGCCCTATGAAACGACGCAGGAGGAAATATTAGAGCTTATAAATACGTTAAACGTAAGGTCAGATATTTCGGGTATACTTTGTCAATTACCGTTGCCGGAGCATATAAATGAAGAGGCTGTGATAAACGCCATCGCGCCGAATAAGGATGTTGATGCGTTCCACCCCGTAAATGTGGGTAAAATAATGGTGGGGAATTACGATTTTGTACCCTGCACACCTGCGGGTGTTATGGAGCTTATAAAGGAATCGGGAATTGACGTATCGGGTAAGGAATGTGTTGTTGTAGGACGTTCAAATATAGTGGGGAAGCCGCAAGCGATGCTTTTACTGCATAAAAACGGAACGGTAACTGTTTGCCATTCAAAAACGAAGGAATTATCAGAAAAAACAAAGAATGCCGATATTTTGGTTGCCGCAGTCGGTATTCCCAATTTCATCAAGGGCGATATGGTAAAGAGCGGCGCAGTAGTGATAGACGTAGGAATAAACAGAATGGAGGACGGCACGCTTTGCGGTGACGTTGAATTTGAAAGCGCAAAAGACGTGGCCGGCGCAATAACGCCCGTTCCGGGCGGAGTAGGTCCCATGACTATTGCGATGCTTATGAAAAACACGGTAAAGGCGGCAATTATAAACAAAAC
>CACZPW010000288.1 GCA_902783115.1 uncultured Ruminococcus sp.
AAGAAGCATATCACGCACCGCAGGTGACGGCGGTTACGGATTCTCATTGGTGTTAAGCTTTACCTTGTCCTTAAACCGTGGCTGATCGCCCGGCGTATACGGGGTGATCGTTCTGAAATTGTTTTCCAAGCCGTTCATTATTTCCACCTCTTGTTCCCTGTTATTTCCTACACCAACATATAATATCACATATTTTTGGGATATTCAAGTAAAAATACGTAAAAAACTGCCAAAAGGCAGCTTTGATCCGTGATGGTTATTTTAACTGTTAATTATCGTTTAATTCATCCGATTTTGCTTGTTCTTTCTTGGGCTTTAACTGTTTATCGTCACTTAATTCGTCTGTTTTTGTATGTTTCCTTTTATATTTTAAGCGGCTGATGCCATACTTATAGGTATTCTTTGACGGAGCAAGGAAAATCAATGCAAAATACAGTGCAAACCACATACAATATGAAGTTATGTCACCAAAATAAAACACCTTAAACAGCTTTGTATACACATAGGTCCAGGTAAACAGCAAATTTTTTGATGTAAAAAACAATATCAAGCCGATAACAAACTGTATACCGCATACAAGTAGGTTGCATACAAAATACTGACTTAATCTTCTGTGTCGTTTCGCCTGCATCCTTTCCCAGAAGAAAGTCGGTACAAAAATCAGTACCATACATATAAGATATGCAAACATACATTTATAACGTTCGTTTGGTATAAGCTCAAATTTTGCCGCAAGCGTTGATAAAACCGATACCAATGTACATACCAGCACTTGCTCTATAAATCTCATTTTAAAATATCTCATAGCCGTATTATAGCAAAAAAAATGAGGTTTAGCAATAGAAAAACCTCATTTTTTTTATTTTTGTCCGATAAATTATTTTAATTTATATGCAATATCGTTATAAAGAAGCTCCTTCTCCATATCCGGAACGGTGGTTCTTTCGTTTATGTGCACAAATTCAATTCCCATCATATTTGCCCAGTCATGAAGCATCTCGGCAGTTACATCATACGATAAAACGCTGTGATGTGCACCGCCAGCCATTATCCAACATTCGGCAGAGGTCGCAAGATCGGGCATTGGCTTCCACATTACGCCCGCAACCGGAAGCTTCGGCATTGGCTTTAACGGATTACAAGCCTTTATATCGTTTACGATAAGTCTCATTCTTCCGCCCATATCCACAAGCGATGCAACTATCGCATCTCCATCCTTTGAATCAAATACCAGTCTTGCCGGCGGCTGTCTGTCTCCGATACCCAATTCATGGACTTGGATCTTCGGCTTATTTGCAGCGATCAGCGGACATACCTCAAGCATGTGCGCACCCAAAATATGCTCATTTCCCTTTTCAAAATGATAGGTATAATCCTCCATAAACGCCGTACCGCCGTTCATACCCTCAGACATTGCCTTCATTATTGCATCCATCGCCGCAACCTTCCAGTCACCCTCTGCTCCGAAGCCGTAGCCGTCCATCATCATATTCTGTGCGGCTATTCCCGGAAGCTGGCAAAGACCGTGAAGATCCTCAAAATTTGTGACAAATGCACGGTAGCCGTATTTATCACACATTTTTCTTATCGCAATTTCCTCTTTTGCCTGGTATCTTACAGCCTCCTCAGCCTCGGTATCCATTTCATAGCGTGTTTTATACTCGGCAATCTTTGTATCTATCTCTTCTTCTGTTACTGCGTTTAAAATCTCAACAAGGTCACCTACGGGTCTGTATTCAATATCCCAGCCGAATTTTATTTCAGCCTCGACCTTATCGCCCTCCGTAACCGCAACCTGACGCATATTATCGCCAAATCTGCACATCTTTAATGACTGCGATACCATATATCCGCACGCAGTACGCATCCAATCTGAAAGCTTTTTCCGGACATCGGCATCTTCCCAATACCCGACAATGACCTTTCTTTGCATTCTGAGCCTCGACCCGATAAAGCCATGCTCTCTGTCGCCGTGCGCGGACTGGTTAAGGTTCATAAAGTCCATATCTATGTCGTTCCATGGGATTTCCCTGTTATACTGCGTATGGAAATGACAGTACGGCTTTTTAAAATTCTTTAACCCGTTTATCCACATTTTAGACGGGCTGAAGGTGTGCATCCACGTTATAACGCCCGCACATTTATCGTCATATGCGGCATCTTTAAACATCTTGGTTACCTCATCAGGCGTCTTTACAGTAGGCTTATACACGATATTACAGGGAAGCGTTCCGCTTTTGTTTAATGCGGATACGATGACCTCTGAATCCTTTGCGACCTGCTTTAAGGTTTCCTCGCCGTATAAATGCTGACTGCCCGTTATAAACCAAAATTCATATTCCTTTATTGATTTCATAAGTATTTACCCCTTTTATTGAATTTCAACTTAAATTATACCAAATGAAAGATATTTGGCAAGTATATATTCTTAAACATTTGGACAAATATAGGGCTGTTCAATTTAACAGCCCTATATAGGTTATTATCCTACTAACCGTTTGAAGTTTTATGATTCGCAATTATTTTACGATTTCCATTTCCTCTACGGTTGTCCAGTACATTGTCTTTGTTGTAATACCGTTATCGGTTGCTACCGTCATTGAAGCGTCTGTAACTTCAACGCCCCTGTTGATCGTAATGCTTGTTACAACGCCGTCCTCATACGTTGCGATAATCTGATCGCAGATGATCTTCTGCGGCTCGGGTGTTGCCGTTAAGATGTCAACCAACTGCTCAACTATACCCTTAACATCGCCGTAACCGTTAAGCATCAAGTCACGGGCAATTGAACCGTCACTATAGTGGTTATGGTCGCCAAAGCACTTAATTATTGCCTGTGCTGCTGCGTCTGCGCTTGCATAACCGTTATTAGCATAGTCTGCCACATATGCGTTGAATGCTGCATCTGCATTCTTGCCTATCTCAACAAATCCAAGATAGTTATCATCGGTTTTAGCTCTTTCTTCTGCTACCTTTCTTACGATAACATCATAAGAATCCTGACGGTATCCGTTAAATGTGTTTGTTGCACTGTCATAGCCACCTGCGTA
>CACZPW010000289.1 GCA_902783115.1 uncultured Ruminococcus sp.
AGATACGACAAATATCCTGTTCATATGCGGAGGCGCATTTTCCGGAATAGAGCAAATCATTGCAAACCGTATCGGCAAAAAATCAATGGGCTTCGGTGCGGAAATATCATCAAAGCGTGATATTAACACTAATGAGCTTTTGGATAGCCTGATACCTCAGGATTTGATAAAATTCGGATTGATACCCGAATTTGTCGGCAGATTGCCTGTGTATGCAAAGCTTGACCTGCTTGACAGGGATGCGCTTGTTACGATCCTTACAGAGCCAAAGAATGCACTTATAAAGCAATATCAGGCGATGCTTGGGTTTGACGATGTGGAGCTTGAATTTACGGAGGATGCGATCGGAGCGATAGCCGATAAGGCAATCAAACGTAATACGGGCGCAAGAGGTTTAAGAGCCATTGTGGAGGAAGCGTTATCGGATGTAATGTACGAAACTCCGTCAGATGAAAATATTAAAAAAATTGTTATCACAAAGGCGTGTATAACAGACGGTACAAAACCTGATATCATTTATAAGGCAAACGAAATCAAGGCGGCAAAGGAACCGCCTGCCGACGACGGTATTACAGGGATTGTTTCCAACGGTTAAATATTGCCGGGTATAGCAGAATTTGAAAATACTACCGGCAACGGTAGTATTTTTGTTAATTAAGGAAGGGGATATTATGTTTGTTTCAGAGGATTTATCGGTAAATGAGAAAAACCACCTTGTGATCGGTGAAAATGATACGGTGGAGCTTGCAAAAGAATTCGGGACACCGCTTTACGTCATTGATGAGGACTTGATAAGGAAGAATATGCGTATATATAAGGACGCAATTGATAAGTATTATGACGGAAACGGCTTGATTTTATATGCAAGCAAGGCTCTTTGCACCAAATACACCGTTAATATCGCAAAGGAGGAAGGTCTTGGCTGCGATGTTGTGTCGGGCGGTGAGATATATACGGCATTGAAGTCAGATTTTCCTATGGATAAGGTTTATTTTCACGGTAACAATAAAACTGTGGAAGAGCTTGAGCTTGCAATATCCGCAGGGGTAGGTCATATTATTGTCGATAATATTTATGAGCTTATATCCCTTAACGATATTGCAAAGGAACACGGGATCATTCAGAAGATTTTGTTCAGGATAAAGCCCGGTATCGAAGCTCATACACATACCTTTATTCAGACGGGACAAATCGATTCAAAATTCGGTGTTGCATTGGAAAACGGCGAGGCGTTTGAAATAATAAAGGCTGCAATGGAACTTTCAAATGTAAAGGTTGAAGGCCTGCACTGTCATATAGGCTCCCAGATATTTGAGGTTGAGCCGTTTTGCGATGCCGCAAGAGTTATGATGCGGTTTATGGGTGAACTGAAGGATAAATTCGGGCTTACGCTTGACAAGCTGAATCTTGGCGGCGGTTTCGGTATAAAATATACCGAGGAGGACGATCCTCTGCCTTATGATGAGTATATCAAAACTGTGTCGGAAACGGTAAAATCCGCCGCAAAGGAATACGGGATAGATATACCGATGATTTTAATGGAGCCGGGACGTTCTATCGTTGCGCCGGCAGGTATAACCTTGTATACTGTCGGCGGTATAAAGGATATAAAAAATGTGAGGAAATATGTTTCCGTCGACGGCGGTTTGGGCGATAATCCGAGATATATTATGTACCAGGCTGAGCATGGCGCGGTTGTTGCCAATAACGCCGCCGCCAAGCCGGAGGAATTTGTGACGGTCGCGGGTAAATGCTGTGAATCGGGCGATTTGCTGGTAGAGAATGTAAAGCTGCCAAAGGTAAATGTAGGTGATACACTTGCGGTCTTGTCCACAGGCGCGTATAATTATTCCATGTCAAGCAATTATAACAGGATACCAAGACCTGCAATGGTTGCGGTATCGGGCGGCATAGCAAAAACAGTTGTTAAACGCGAGACGTATGACGATTTGTTGAGAAATGATGTCTGAATAGGGTGGGGTAATAGCGTAAAAGTCTGTATTACAGACTTTTACGCGCCCGCTTGACGGTTTGGCACTCTTTGTCTGATGGGCTTGTGAGAAAATATGTAAAATTTTTCACAAGGTCTTTTCTGACACTCTTTTTTTTTACCGCGAATGCTTGACAATTTACCGTATTTTGTTGTATAATGTGGAGCGTAGTTTATTCGGAGGGATATTTTCAAAGTGGACAATTATTCGATGTATTTGCCGTCATATACGATAGGCGCCAAGGCTTATGAAAAGGTTTACGGGGTTTGCTCAAAATACGGTAAGACTGCCGTGGTTTTAGGCGGTACAAAGGCAATGGCGGCGGCAAAGCCGTATCTGAGCACCGCGCTGTCGGGTACGGACTTTAAAATAATTGAATATTTGCAGTTTGGGAATGAGTGCAGCTACGGGAATGTGAATATGGTTGCCGCAAACAAGTCGGTATTAAAAGCGGATATGATATTTGCCGTAGGCGGCGGAAAGGCAACGGATACTGCAAAATGCGTGGGCGAGATCGTTAAAAAGCCCGTGTTTACATTTCCGACTATAGCCTCAAATTGTGCGTGCTGTACAAGCGTTTCCATAATGTACAGCGAAGAGGGCGTTTTTGTTGAGCCTCACTTTTTTGAAGCTCCGCCCGTACACACCTTTATAAACACGGAAATCATTGCAAACAGTCCGGTACGGTATATGTGGGCGGGTATAGGTGACACATACGCAAAATACTATGAAGCAACCCTGTCTGCAAGAGACGAGACACCCGAGCATTTTACGTGGATGGGCGTTACCGTAAGCGCCATGTGCAAGGAGCCGCTTTTAAAATACGGCAAAAAGGCGCTTGAGGACAATAAAAAACATATAAATTCATATGAGCTTTCGCAATCAGTGCTTGCGATAACAATTTCAACGGGGCTTGCGTCGAATTTTGTTGCCCGCGACCATACCCCCGATTATAACAGCGGCGTTGCTCACGCTATGTTTTATGCGCTTACGCCCATAAAGCATATAGAAAAAAACCATCTCCACGGCGAGGTGGTAGCCTTTGGAGTTCTTATCCTGCTTTTGTGCGATAAAAACTATGCGGAAT
>CACZPW010000290.1 GCA_902783115.1 uncultured Ruminococcus sp.
AATAAGTCTTGTCTTACCTATATATACCGCGATTGCGCACAAAAGCGGCGTCTTTACGGTATTGATTTCTTCAAGGTTATTCCAATCAACGATTTCTACGTAATCAATTTTTGCAAGAGGCTCTTTTTCTATAATGCCACTTATCGTATTTATAACCTTTTTCGGATCCCTTTCGCCGTTTTCTATAAGCCTTCTGCCCTCAACTAAAGACCTTGACAGGCAAAGTGCGGCTTTTCGCTCCTCCGTGTTAAGATAGGTATTTCTTGACGATTTTGCAAGACCGTCCTCCTCACGTATTATCGGGCAGCCTACTATCTCAATATCGAAATTCAGATCCTTTACCATTTTTTTGATAACGCAAAGCTGCTGTGCATCCTTCTGACCGAAATATGCACGATCGGGAGCTACGATATTGAAAAGCTTACCTACAACCGTACATACTCCGCTAAAATGTATCGGCCTTGTTTTTCCGCACAGCACCTTTGTTATTTTATTCATATCAATAAAGGTAAGAGCGTCCCGGTACATCTCATCGGCGGACGGCGCAAAAATCACACTTGCACCCGCAGCCTCCGCGAGCCTTTCATCGGCCTCGATATCCCTGGGATAGCTTTCAAAATCCTCGTTTGGCGCAAACTGCGTCGGGTTTACAAAATCGCTTACAACCACTCTGTCATTTTCAGCCGCTGCTCTTACGATAAGACTTTTGTGTCCCTCGTGCAGATAGCCCATAGTAGGAACAAGTCCCACGCTTAAGCCCTCTTTTTTCCACGCCTTTACAATATTTCTTATTTCATCTACAGTTTTTACAGTTTTCATTCTGCCTCACCCGAATTTTTTTCCTGATTTGCCTTTTGCGTCTGTGCGTGCCGTTTTACCGACTTTTTTTCCGCCTCTTTTTTTACGTCCGAAAGCCGTTCCATAACATCCTCGTCGATCGGATATGTATTCTCCTTTGACGGGAATGAGCCTGACTTTACTTCCTTGATATATCTTGTAAATCCGTCCTTCATCATTTCCCCGACTTTTGCAAACTGCTTTACGAATTTGGGGCTGATATCGCTTGTCATACCAAGCATATCCTGATAAACCAATACCTGTCCGTTACACTTTGCACCTGCGCCGATGCCTATGGTCGGAATATCAAGAATTTTCGTTATCAGCGCCGCAAGGTCGTTTGGCACACATTCAAGCACTACGGCAAATGCGCCCGCCTCTTCTACGGCCTTTGCGTCCTCGATTATCCGCCTTGCGGAGTCATAATCCTTACCCCGGACCTTGAATCCGCCAAAGCTGTTTACGGACTGCGGAGTCATACCTATATGCGCCATTACGGGTATCGCCGCATTTACGATCGCACGTATTTGCTCCTTTACGACCACTCCGCCCTCAAGCTTTACGGCGTCAGCCATGCCCTCCTGCATGAGTCTGCCAGCATTTTTAACCGCATCATATATACCTGTCTGATATGACATAAACGGCATATCGCAAACAACGAAGGTATTCTTTGCGCCTCTTTTTACCGCTCTTGAATGATGTATCATATCCTCCATCGTTACCCGAAGGGTAGTGTCATAGCCAAGCATCGTCATCCCCAAAGAGTCACCGACAAGAATAGAATCTATGCCTGCCTCCTCTGCGATTTTTGCCGTAGTATAGTCATAAGCTGTACACATGCTTATACGTTCTCTGTTCATTTTTGCGTTTTGAAACTGGTTTATTGTTCTTCCCATACCGTTTTTATTCCTTTCATCTTGAAAATAACCTCTGTAAGTCTTTTATATAAATCAGTGTATTCCCCCAACACCGCAAGATGTTCTTCTATAGTCTTAAAATCTCCTCTTACCGCAGGCCCCGTGATAGCTTTTTCCGTACCGTCGTTTATGATATTTGACATATTATATTCCATTATCGGAGAAAGCGTCTCCCTTGCCTCATCGCCCATAAAGCCGCAATCTTCAAGAAGCGAAAATGCGACCTCGCATACCGATACGACAAAGTTCGACGCAAAGCATGCCGCGGCATGGTATTTTGCTTTATCCCTTTTATCAATTATCTTATAGCTGTTTTTACAAATATCCAAAATAGACGAAACCTTTGAAATTGCATTTTTACCGCCCTCAAGCGCAAAAAATGCTTTGCTAATAATATCGACGGACACATCCGGACTGTTAAAAGCCAGCATGGGATGCATTGAGCAAACATTATCCGCATTTGCTCCTTTAAAAACATCGGACGTTACCAGACCGCTCGTATGGCAAACTATCCTATCTGCAAGGTCAAGCTTTGATATACCGTTCCACACATTTTCTATCTGTGCATCGGTTACGGTTATGAATATGACCTCGCTTCCGTTTACCAATTCCGATAAGTCAAGAAACGGAAAATTTCCGCAGGTATTATGCCTTGAATAAAAGCCGCTTACATTGATGCCGTTACTTTTAAAATATTTTGCAAGACTCATGCCGCATTTGCCGGCACCGATAAAGCCAATATTCAAGCTACATTCCTCCCGCATTCTGAAAAACAACCGTATTTCCCGGTACAGTTCATTACCGATACTATCCGTCATACATTGCTTACTATACCACAATTACCGTATTAAATCAAGTATTTCTGAGAATTTTTCACCGCAATACGCCAATATATCCCGTATCTTTCCTCAAACACCTTATAATACGGCACAAACTCCATATCGTTTTCTGTGTTTCTTAACTCAAAGCTTATTTCCTTTTTATCCGTTCTTATCAGATTTTTGTCTATATCCGCAAGCCATTTTTCTGCGCTTGCGTCTGTTATATATATCGAATCGGGAAGTTTTTTATCCTTTACCGAACGCAGTACCATTATCCCCGCTTCCTCACATTCGCCCACATTCTTATCGCCAAGTCTTGCGCACAGCACAAACGGTCCGTACAAAAATGCCGCAATGTCCGCATCGTCCTTTAACCTTTCGGCTTTTATACGCATAGGCAAAATCAATTCTATTTCATCGCCCCGGGACGCATCAAGCGCGATATATCCGCCGGCAATGCCGTATTCCGTTTTTTTGCCGTTTACGATCAGACCGGGCATACCGCCGACCCATTGCGGCACTCTTAAAAACAGTCTGCCGCCGCCCTCTTTTACCGTGATTTTGACCGTATCGCCTGTTCCGATACCGGAGCATACATCAACAAGCATGCCGTCACATCTAAGCATTGAACTGATATACAGGTTTATATATACGCCGTCAGTGTCTGTACAGCAGGCAAATTCACCGTGCTTTGCATGGCTTTCTATTCCCGTTCCCGCACAGCACCAGAATCTGTATTTATTGAAGGTCTTGCTGTAGCCCGTTCCCATAGGCTGAAAATATGTCATTTCACCTGTTTTGGGATTTTGCGCCGCCAAAATGACATTTATATACGCCTTTTCGTAATAATCGGCATATTTTTTATCCTTTGTAAGCAAAAACAGCTCCTTTGCAAGCTTTAGCATATTGTATTCGTTACAGGTTTCCTGCGTTTCGCTGTCCTGATAATACTCCGATACGGTATTTGGCTTTTTAAAATGCTCGTTTACACTGTTACCGCCCGTAACATACGAATGTCCCTCTGTGACCATATCAAAAAAATTGACTGCCGCCCTGTAATACATTTCAAGCTCTTTTTTCTCATTATCCGAAAGCTTAGTGCTTTCATTCAAGACTGTATATTTTTTTAATGCGCCGATAACTTTTGGTATTGTGGTATTTGCATGACGTCCCGCCAGCACGTCATTCCCGTTTGCAAGCTCCGAAAACAGGTCGTTTTCTATAAACCCGTCCGCACATATCCTGTATTCCGGCTTACCTGTTATATCATACAGCTCATAAAGCGCCTCCGCCATACCGCCGTACTCAACCTTGAGCATTTTGTTTTTTTGCCCGGACGTGTATTTTGATACCCTGCATCTGTATATGTAATCTGCAAAGCCGCACACAAGCGCAAGCGCGCTCTGTGAAGCAGTGTATGTATATATATCCAAAAGCCCTTTTATAACCTTGTGCAGATTATACCACGGCACATAAGTCTCACCCTCACCCTCTCTTTGCCTGTTCCATTTCTCATCGCCGCCATCAACATTATCCATACGGTTTAACCAATACTCACCAAACGGAGCAATATACCCGTGACGTTTGGGATAAAGCCTTTGGTAAGAATCCCTTGCTTTTTCCAGACCGTTTATACATTCGCATATTTTTTTATACAGCCTGTCCTTTATATCGGCATCGCACGCCGCATTATACGATATCGCCAATGCGCTCATATAATGCCCGAACATATGCCCTCTGAAATTTATACCCGACGTTCTCTCCCAACTGTTTTCATAGCCCTGCACCAAAGGTGTGATCCCGCTCGTTCTGTACCAGTTATACAAAAATCTTTCGGGACTTAACTCCAGCAAAAATTCAGTGTTTTTTTCTCTTGCGTTTATTAAAAATTTATCGTTGATCCTGATATTTGAAATATCCAAAGTCTTCATAACAAAAGCTCCCGCGCTAAAATTTTATTCTGATTTTAGCACAGTATTATTTCTGTGTCAACATAAAAAAACAGGGCATTGGCAAAGCTGTATAAAACAGCCCCGACAATGTCCTGCCGTACTTTAATGCGCCATGCGCCGGTAAATTTACGGTCTTTAATAGTTTTCTGCGTGTATTTCAAAATAGCTCTGCGGATGATTGCAGGTCGGGCATACCTCCGGCGCCTTTGTTCCCACCACGATATGACCGCAGTTTCTGCACTCCCAGACCTTTACCTCGCTCTTTTCAAATACCTGCGCCGTTTCAATATTATCTATCAGCGCTCTGTACCTTTCCTCATGGTGCTTTTCTATCGCCGCAACAAGTCTGAACTTCTTTGCAAGCTCATCAAAACCCTCCTCCTCGGCGGTCTTTGCAAAGCCCTCGTACATATCCGTCCATTCATAATTCTCGCCATCAGCCGCGATTTTCAGGTTTTCCTTTGTGTCCTTTATACCCTCAAGCTCCTTTAACCACATTTTTGCGTGTTCCTTTTCATTCTCGGCGGTTTTTAAGAAGAGTGCAGAAATCTGCTCATACCCCTCTTTTTTTGCAACAGACGCAAAATATGTGTACTTATTCCTTGCATGAGATTCACCCGTGAAAGCCGCTTCAAGATTTTCTTTTGTTTTTGTTCCGTCATATTTGCTCATCGAAAATTTCCTCCTTAAAACTATATCTGTGCATTCAATTCTATTTGCCATATTTAGTCTTGTCAATATATTCTTAAATAATACACTGTTTTTATATATTTATACTCCGTATTTTAAAGGCGTCAAACCTCTACGGCTTCGGAAAATTCACTGATCTTGGGGTTTTTATTCGGAGTCTTATCCGTCCCTATAAACGGCACATACCTGAAATCATCGGGATTTTTGCGAATGATATCGTCAATATACCTTATCATAAAATGAGCCGTCCATATATAGCCCATAACATTCATGTGCCCGTCAAAATAGCTCCTGTTGAATTCATCGTCATATTCGGGCGCATCATGATACATATCTATTACATAACAGTTTTCAAGCGTTTTTGAAATACCCGTTATCATCTCGAAAAATCCGCATTGCTTGCCGCCGTCGTTTGGCATACCTACAAGGAAAAATTTTGTATCCGGCTGCATTTTCTGTATCCTTTGGATTATTTTTGCGTATACTCCGCAAAAGGTCGGCGCATTTTTTGTGTAATCGGATAAATCAATGTCCGTTTTTGCGTCTCCCACCTTGCCGCCGTATAATTCGTTCAAATTATTTGCGCCCCGTATATCATTTACGCCCAAAGCAATGATATATGCCTGTTTTAAATTATCCTCATCAAAAACACGTTTTAAATTTTCATTGTCGCCGGTACGGGTATCACCGTATTCATACATCTTAAACGCCGTAAGCCCGCCCCTTGAGAAATTGGTTACCTCAACTCCCGTTGCGCGCTCTATCTGCTTGCCCCACGAATAGTAGTAATAGTCCCAATACCCTTTTTTTCCGTCATCCAAAATATGTTCAAATTCACCGCTTGACAGACTGTCGCCTATGCAGCCTATATTTTTGAACACATTTAAAAAACCTCCGACAGGTACGATCTCACTTTTTGGCAAACTCATTTTTTTATCCTCCCATGTATATATTTTTTAAAATTTGTTACCCGGTGCCGGTCATGACATAACAATACAGTCATACCGTATCACCTTTCCCTTTATTGAATACGACGGCTTTTTATCCGCAAGATATCCGCCCTTTAAAGGCCGCTTGATTATGATTTTTCCCGGATGCGCGGCTATAGCGGCATTTAAAAGCTCCCCGCCGTTTGCGCACGGCTTTTCAAGCATTTTAAGAAGCTGGAATTTCTTCTTCACCAATGCGCTCTTGGAGCGTTTCGGAAACATCGGGTCAAGCAAAATCACCTCGGGTGCAAAATCAAGTCTCTGCATTGCCCCTATGCTGTCCTCACATTTGAGCTCCATTCTTTTTACTGTTTCGGACAGCTCTTTTATATCCCCCGCACGGTTTAAGGCATCCCGCAGCAGTTCATAAATAACGGGATCGTATTCATACATTATTACCCTGTACCCCGCCGCCGCAAGCAGCAGAGAATCCTCGCCCATACCAGCAGTAGCGTCAATGGCTGTCATATTTTGAGGGCTTGGCTTTGCGGCTTTTATTAAAAATTCACTGTTAATGCTTTTAATACGGTTTAAAAGCCTTGTAAAATCGCCTTTTAGCTCCAGATCGCCCTGATTTACGGATAACTCACCGTTATATTTTAAATACAGTATATCATTTTCAGGTTTTTTTAAAACGGTTTTTATACCGAGTCTTTTTGATATTTCGTATGCCTCATCACATACCGTTTCCGCATAAAGCACCAAATTTTCCGGTATTCCCATATACAGCCCTTCTTTTCTTAATTCCGCTAACATTTACGATTATACCACAGCGGCTTTTAATAATCAATATTGATTTGTGCAATATAAAATGGTATACTTTAATCAAATCTGTAAAAAGGACACGGTATGGATATATGAAAAAACATCTTTTTATATACACGCTTTTACTATTATTTGCTGTAAATACGTTTATCCCCGCTTACGCTGCCGATATGTCGGAGTTTGACGCCGATGCAAGAAGCAACGGTATATACGCATTTTACTTGGAGGATCAACCGAAGCTTGACTCATCTTTACTGTTAAGCGATGATAGTCCTGCTCAATCGCTTGACTATTCGCTTCTTGATAACATTCTCACGGTCGAGGTCTCAAACCACGCAGGCGATGCCGGTTATTCGCTTATAGTCGTTGAATACGGCAGTGACGATCTGCCGCAAAATACGCATATCATAAACGATGTTCAGTCAAAAAATGTCATAGGCAGGATAAACGGCGACTATGCACGCGCATTTTTATGGAATACGGATAATATGTATGCATACTGTCCCTCCATATCCACAAAAACTGATTACGACATAATCGAAGGCGCCGACGGCGACTGGACTGTTTCCGAGGACGGGCATACTCTTTATTCGTATACAGGCGAAGCAAAAAATGTCATAATCCCCAACAGCTATCACGGAAAACGCATAAAAACCATATACAACCGGCCTGCCATATCAAAAATGACTAACACTACCACATATCGCGAGATCAGTCTTTTTGAGGGAAGAACGGATATTGAATCGTTTGTCATTTCCGAAGGTGTCGCGCAGTTGGGACCGTGTGCGTTTGCGGGATGTACGGCAAGCTGCGAGCTTACGATACCCAAAACGCTTATTTATATAGGTAATTATGCATTCAGGGGCTGTCAAAATCTTACGGGGGACGTTGACTTGTCCTCGGTCAGGACGCTTCAAACAAGCGGCGGTCAGCAATTTGCGTTTTGTTCGTCACTAAACGGTACTCTCACTCTGCCTTCTGTTGAGGTGATACCCACCGCCGCATTTTATGAATGCTCCGCAATAGGAGGTGCTATCAATATTCAAAACGGGACAAAAATCATAGACAGCTACGCCTTTTCTCAAAGCGGAACGCCCTCGTTTACCGCACTTAATCTGCCCGACACTCTTACAAGTATCGGAGTTGCCGCATTCCAGAAGCAGACAAGGCTGAAAAACGAATTGATCTTACCCTGCGGGCTGGAGCATATTGCGGATTTTGCATTTAATCATTGTTCGTCAATACCCAATACCGTTATGGAAATACCCGCGTCACTCAAAACCATCGGCGGGGATTCTTCGGATTCCGAAGGAAACTATGTAAACACGGGCTACGGCGGACACGTATTCTACGATTCGTTTAAAAAGCTTACACGCTTTGAGGTGCCCGATGACAATATGTATTTTAAAGCCGTTGACGGAGTTTTGTATTCAAAGGATATTAAAAGGCTCGTTGCATATCCGAGTGCAAAGCAGGATGCGGCATTTACCGTACCCGAGGGCGTTACGCAAATAGATGAAATGGCTTTGGGATATTCAAAGTTCACAACGCTTATCTTGCCCGACAGCTATGTGATATCGGAGTCGGTACCTGCAAATATCATAAACAACAAGGCGAATACGCTTGCCGTTGCAATGTATCATTATAACAATCTTAAAACAGTGCTTGTAAAGGAAACGAACCCGAATTATATAAGCGCGGACGGTATCATATATTCAAAGAACGGCACTGAGCTTTGGTATGTCCCGCCAAAAATCACAGGCGCAATCACTGTATCGAACGGGTGCGAAAGTATGATGAGCGGTTGCTGCTGGATGGAATCGAACAATTACAACGGCGAGGTCTATACCTCAATATATATACCCGCATCGGTGGGGGCTATACACCAAAACACATTAGAGGATCTTAACAGAAAAACAAACAATTCGCAAACGAGGTTTATAATAAACCTTGACAGCCAAAACCAAAGCTTTATAATCAACCAAAACGGAAGCATATCGGCACGCTAATGAGCAAAAGGCGAAAATAATCCAAAAAAAGTCGTAAAAATTACCGTTTTGTTTCAATTTATAAAAAAGTATTGACTATATCTTGTATAAGGTGTAAAATACCAATGCTATTTTATATTGGGTTGCTATGGATAAAAGCAAAAAAGTATCATCTGTAGCAGCAAGAAAGGAAGGAATATAGCAATGAAGAAAAAAAGCATTATTACTCTTTGCTTTGTTGTCCTTATTGCGTTAGTACTGAATGTTGTTGCCTTCTACGGCTTGAACATTGCCGGCATCAAATACGGCGGTATGTTTAACACAGATGCTAATGTATTTGGCGGCATTAAAAAGGGTATCGACTTAGCAGGCGGTTCAGTACTTACATTCCAGGCCAACACTGCTAATCCGTCAGATGAAGACATGGCAACGGTTGAAACTATTTTCCAGACGCGTCTTAATGCCGCAGGTTATACCGAGGCAAGAATTTCAAAGGGTGAGGGCGGCAAAATCACCGTTGAGATCCCCGAGGTTACCGATACCGATGAGGCAAAGAACCTTTTGGGCTCGGTTGCAAAGCTCACCTTTACCGACGCAGACGGTAATGTCGTATTGGAGGGCTCGGATATCAAGGACGCCGATTATCAGTACGGACAGGTAAATTCCGCATCGGCTTCTGAGCCTTATGTATCCGTTCAGTTCAATGCAGACGCAAAGCAGAAGTTTGCGGACGCAACGGCGGCTGCGGCTTCGGCAGGCGACGGAAAGAATTATATTTCCATTATGCTTGACGATCAGATAGTTTCAAGCCCGAGAGTTTCGGAAAAGATAGATTCAGATTCCTGCATAATTTCCGGTAGCTTTACAGTTGAATCTGCAAAGATGCTTGCAAACCAGATAAAATCAGGTCAGTTGCCGTTTGAGCTTACCGTTATTTCAACTCAGACAGTAGGCGCAGAGCTTGGCGACAAGGCTTTGGATAACAGCATTTTGGCGGCGGCTATAGGCATTTTGCTTGTTATGCTGTTTATGATAATCATGTACAGGATCCCCGGACTTATTGCAGACATATCGTTACTCATATATGTAGGTCTTATCGGTCTTGCAATGGGACTCTTCAGGATCAACCTTTCGCTCCCCGGTATCGCGGGTATCGTATTATCGATTGGTATGGCGGTCGATGCGGACTGTATCATATTTGAGCGTGTCAAGGAAGAAATGAGAGCCGGAAAAACCATAAAGGCGTCTGTTGACGCAGGCTTTAACAAGGCGTTCAGCGCAATCCTCGATGCAAACGTAACTACGATAATTTCGTGCGTTGTTCTCTATATTTCCGGAATCGGCACCGTTATCGGATTTGCAACAACTCTTGGTATAGGCGTCATTTTATCAATGTTTACGGCTATCGTTATTACTAAGTTCTTATTAAAGCAGCTTGTAGGTATCGGTATCAAGAACAGATCACTCTTCTGCTCACAGAAGAAAGCAGTAGAAGGAGGTGCCAACTGATGAACAGATTTGCAATCACAAAGAACAGATGGAAGTTTGTGCTTCTCCCCGCAGTTATCATCGTATTGGGAATCGTTATGTACCTTGTACACGGCGGATTTAACTTTGACGTTGAGTTCATGGGCGGTTCAAGATTACAGGTACAGTTACCCGACGGTACCGACAAGGCAGAGGTTGAAAAGTATTTGAGCGACACCTTAGGCGTTAATGTAACGGTTCAGAGCGGTGAAGCGGCAAATACGGTAGTAATCAAGACTCCTCCTATCGAGGGTGAGCTTGACGTAGTTGAAAAGGGTGATGAAGCAACGGTACAAAGCCCGGTATTCAGTGCATTAAAGGACAAGTATTCACTTGAGGATTCCGCACTTATAGACAACACCACCGCATCTGCAAGCTTCGGTGTTGAGGTACAGAGAAAGGCGTTACTCTACACGCTCCTTGCTATTCTTTGTATCCTTATATACATTGCGATAAGGTTTGAGTGGAGATCGGCTATCATGGCGGTTATCGCTCTTGCAATAAACGTTTTGGTAATGCTCGGTGTATATTCTATCACCAACATCTCGCTTAACACTACCTTCATTGCGGCAATGCTTACGGTTGTAGGTTATTCTATCAATAACACCATAGTTATCTTTGACAGAATAAGAGAGAATATGAAGGGCAGAAAGAAGACTGAATCCGTATCGGATCTTACCGACAGAAGCGTATGGGAAACAATGGGAAGAACTATCAATTCTACCATTACAACCCTTATCACGATCGTTCTTATCTATATCTTAGGCGTATCGACAATCAAGAATTTCGCTCTGCCTTTGATAGTGGGTATCATAATCGGCGCATATACTTCGATCTTTATCGCATCGTCTTTCTGGGCTGCATGGAGAGAAGCTGATATGCAGGCAAAGGCTGAAGCTGCTCAGTCAAGAAAGAATTCAAAGAAAAAATAAAAGGGTTATATAAAAATAAGCCGGCGGTTTTTAAGCCTCCGGCTTATTTTAATGGGGATAATTTCTTTATGTCTTGGGCTTTGACTTAAATACCGACGCCGCCAAAAAGCCGAACACGATAGCCGCCGAAATACCGCCTGCGCCCGCCCTCAGACCACCAGTAAAAATACCGAGCGCACCGTCAATTGCCACCGCTTCACGCACACCCTTTGACAGTGTATACCCAAAACCCGTAAGCGGCACGGCAGCGCCTGCACCTGCAAACTCAACAAGCGGCTCATATACGTTCAATACGCCCAAGATCACACCCAAAACAACAAATGTCACCAAAATACGTGCGGGAGTAAGCTTTGTAAGGTCTATTAAAAGCTGACCTGCAACACAGATCATACCCCCAACCGCAAATGCCTTTAATAAATCAATGACTATATCCATTTTATTCCCTTCTTTCAACTATGCTTTTATTACAATTGCATGCGCTATTGCGGGGATCGTTTCACCCGAATTTATCATCTGGGGATTCATAAGCGCGCCCGTAGCCGCAACCAGTATATTTTTATATTTCTTTTCAGTTAACATCCTGTATACATATCCGCAAAGCACACTTGCGCAACAGCCGCAGCCCGATCCGCCCGAATGTACGTCCTGCTCCTTGGCGTCAAATATCATTCTTCCGCAGTCATTATAGCGTTCTCTTATATCATTATCTTCGCCTTTCATAAGCTCCGATAAAATATCTCCGCCGACTGCGCCCAGATCGCCCGTTAATATCAAATCGTAATCCTCAGGGCTTGTACCGCAGTCCTTAAAATGCCTACACAGCGTATCAGCCGCCGCGGGCGCCATTGCCGCTCCCATATTGTTAAGATCGGATATTCCCATATCAACTATCCTGCCCGCCGTAACACAGGTGATTTTAGGACCTTTGCCCACATTTGAGATGACCGCACTGCCCGCGCCGGTAACCGTCCATTGTGAGGTGGGCGTTCTCTGCCCTCCGTATTCAAGCGGAAGCCTGAACTGCTTTTCCGCGGCGCAAAAATGGCTCGATGTAGTTGCTGCGATATTTTGGGCACAATCTCCCGCCACAAGCATTGCACCTATCGCCATACCTTCTATCATCGTCGAACAAGCGCCGTAAAGCCCGAAAAACGGAATACCCAAACTCCTCATTCCGTAATGTGCTCCCACGCACTGATTCAACAGATCCCCCGCAAGTATAAAATCAATATCATATTTTGTTAGGTTTGCCTTTTTTATAGCCATAACAGCCGCCTCCTTCTGAAGCTTGCTCTCGGCTTTTTCCCAGGTATCCTCTCCCCACTTATCATCCGCCAAAACCGTATCAAAGTATTCAAACAAAGGTCCTTTTCCCTCTTTTACGCCGCCTATCGCCGCCGCACCCCGTATTATGGGAGGCTTTTCAAATACCACAGTCTGTTTACCGATATGCCTGTTCAATTTTATCACCTCTTTACAGCATTATATTTATATTTTTACACAATAAACAAGGGATATACATAATTTAATGTACATCCCTTATTCCGATGGGGATTATTTTGCGATACGTTAATAGCAAATAAGCCCGCATCATTTAAGAAGCTTTAAATCTCAATATTTTATCTGTTGGATTTCTTGTTCTCGTATGATTCTACCATCTTCTTAACCATCTGACCGCCTATCGAGCCTGCCTGCTTTGCGGTGAGATCACCGTTATAGCCCTGATTAAGTGATACGCCCACTTCGTTTGCGGCTTCCATTTTGAACTGTTCAAGTCCGGCTTTCTTAGTCTTCTTGCTCATTGTTTTATTCTCCTTTTTCATAAATTAAAGGTTTTTATATAACCTTTATGCTAATAATTTGCGCAAAAGAAAAAATAAAATACAATGCAAAATATGTCAATTCATAACTATATTATCCGTCAAAAGCCTGTCAATACGCTTTTGAAGTGGCAAAAACTCCTTTTCCTTCAAACAGCCGTTTTGGATTATATCCTTTGCTGCCTCCTGCGCCTCCTTTAATATATCACGATCCGAAAACAGATTTGCAATACGCATCTGAGGCAGTCCGTGCTGGCGTGTGCCGAAAAAGTCGCCCGGGCCCCGCAATTTCAAATCCTGCTCGCTTATATAAAAGCCGTCGTTTGAAATGCACATCGTTTCCATTCGTTTTTTTGTTATCTCATTATTCCCGTGTGCAAACATTATGCAATACGCCTGCTCGTTTCCTCTGCCTACCCTGCCCCTTAGCTGATGAAGCTGTGACAACCCGAACCGCTCCGCATTCTCAATTATCATAATATTGGCATTTGGAACATTTACACCCACCTCAATGACTGTCGTTGATACAAGGATATTGATTTTTCCGTCGCTAAAGTCGTTCATTACGGCGTCCTTTTCCGTGGCCTTCATTTTGCCGTGCATAAGCCCTACAGAAAAGTTTGTAAATCTTTCCTGCAATCTTTCGCACAGATCCACCGCATTTTCAAGATCGCTTTTTTCTGTATCCTCCACCAAAGGACATACTATATATGCCTGCATACCCTCCGATACGCTCTTTTCCAGAAATGCATATATCCTCTCACGCATATTTTCACCGACAGCATAGGTTTTTACCTCTTTCCGTCCCGGCGGAAGCTCGTCGATTATCGAAATATCCAGATCGCCGTAAAGAATCAGCGCAAGAGTTCTGGGTATCGGTGTTGCGCTCATAATAAGCATGTGCGGATCATTGCCCTTTGATAAAAGCTTTGCCCTTTGCTCAACTCCGAATCTGTGCTGTTCGTCAGTTACAACAAGCGCAAGATCGTCAAACACAAGCCCCTCCTGAACAAGCGCGTGTGTTCCTATCACAACATCATACATACCGTCTTTTATCATACTGTACGCTTCTTTTTTATCCGCTTGGCGCATACTTCCCGTAAGAAGCACCGTCTTTATGCCCGTACCGTCAAAAAATTTATCAAGCGTTTCCTTATGCTGCTTTGCAAGGATTTCCGTTGGCGCCATCATAGCCGCCTGATGTGAATTTCTGACCGCCGCATATATAGCAGCCGCCGCAACCGCCGTCTTTCCCGAGCCGACGTCGCCCTGCACAAGCCTGTTCATTGCCCTGCCGCCGCTACAATCGTTAAGTATCTCGTCAAGCGTTCTTTTTTGCGCGCCCGTAAGAGAAAACGGCAGACTGCCCACAAATTCATCGACACAGCGTGTATCCTCAAATACCGTGCCGGTATATTCCTCCGTTTTGTCCTTTCTTGACAAAAGCGCAAGCTGCAGGATAAGAAGCTCCTCAAATACGAATCTGCGTCTCGCAACGCCGTAGCTGTGCGCATCTTTGGGAAAATGTATATTATTTATCGCATAATTTATCTCTGCGATACCGTATTTGTTGCGGACGGATACCGGCATATATTCATCAAGCCTGCCCGCCTCTTTTATCGCCGCCTCCATAACCGTCTGCACGACCTTCTGTGTAAGGTTACCGCTTAAAGGATATATCGGCACGATTTTTCCCGTAAACTTTGCCTTGCCCTCTTTTTCTATTACGGGGTTTACCATCTGTCTTTTTCCGAATTTATCACGCACGACCTTGCCGTAGATCACATATCGCTCGCCTGTGTGATACATACCCTTTACATATTTATTGTTATACCATACTATCTGCATTGCGGCGCTTTCATCTCTTACGGTCATTTGCGCTATAGTCATATTTTTACGCACGCGAACAAGGCTTACCGGAGTGTAAACCTCTCCCAAAACGCAAACCTCTTCGTTATCGGTACAGTCTGCAATGCTTTTGATTTCCGTCCTGTCCTCATGGGTACGGGGAAAAAAACAGAGCAGCTCCGAAAGAGTATTTATACCTCTCTTACGGAATAACTCTGCCCGTTTTTCTCCGATACCGTGAAGCTCAATTATTCTTTTATCTTCCATCGGTAAATATTATCCTTTTTACTGCCCGCATAAAACAGCATTTTTATTACTCAACGGATATTATGTAGTAATAAAGAGGCTGTCCTCCGCGCTTAAACGATACCTCTATTTCATCATCGGCATACTTTTCTGTTAAAAGTGCCTCCATTTTCTGAGCCGTTTGCCGCTTTACGTCCTTACCGTAATAAACGGTCACATATTCCGTATCATCATCAATACCGTCCGCGATCATTTCCACAAGCACATCGTCAAGATCGCGGCTTATATATTGGATATCCGAGCCGTACAAGCCTAAGATATCGCCCTTTTTGATAGCCTTACCGTCTATTTCAGTATTGCGTACAGCGTAGGTTATCTGACCTGCCTTTACCTTATCAAGAGCCTTTGTCATACGCTTTTCGTTATATTCGGCGTCCTTGTTCGGATTAAAGTCCATCAGGGCTCTTACAGACTGCGGGATATTTACGGTAGGTATCACTATTACCGTCTTGTTTCCGATAAGGTCTATCGCCTGATTTGCTGCCATTATGATATTCTTGTTGTTCGGGAATACGAATACCGTTTTTGCCTTAACTCTTGTTATAGCTCTTACGATATCATGCGTGCTTGGATTCATCGACTGTCCGCCCTCAACTACTCTGTCTACGCCCAGATCCGTCAAAATATCCGCCATTCCTCTGCCCGCACATACCGCAACAAAGCCGTATTCCTTCATTTCTTCCTTTTTGGGGCTCTTTTTCTTTTGCTGCTGAGGTTTTACGTTCTCCTTTTTGGGAGCCGTTTTTTCAGGCTTTATGGGCACCTTCGGCTCTTCTTCCGTTTCCTTATTGATAATGGAATTATGCTGACGCTTCATATTATCTATTTTAAGATTTATGATCTCGCCGAGCTTTATTGCCTCTTCAAGAACAAAGCCGGGGTGATTTGTATGGATATGTACCTTTACCACATCGTCATCATCAATAACAAGCATACAGTTGCCCTTTTGCTTTATTGCATCACGGAAGCTGTCCGCTTTAAGCGACTTTTTCTTTTTTTCTATTATAAATTCGGTACAGTATTTATATTTTATACTGCCCGTAACCTTTGCCTGTGCATTTTCGACCTGTTTTTTTTGCGGCGCCGATTTCGGAGCCTTGCTCTTTATCACCTTGCCGGTCTTTAAAAACTCCAGCGCGCCCTCTAAAACATACATCCAGCCCTGACCGCCTGCGTCTACCACGCCCGCCTCCCGCAAGGCGGGAAGCATTTGCGTTGTCATTAGGAGAGCTTCATTGCCCCTTGTAACACATTCAAGCATTGCCGTTTCAAGCTCGCCTGATTTTGCGCCCTCTATCGCACCCGCTGCCGCCTCTCTTGAAACGGTCAATATCGTTCCCTCCGTCGGCTTCATGACCGCCTTATATGCCGCCCTTGAGCCTTCGGCAAGTGCGTCCGCAAATTCTGCGGGAGTTACGCTGTCCTTACCCTTTAAATTTTTGGAAATACCCCTGAAAAACTGGGAAAGTATAACTCCCGAATTTCCTCTTGCGCCCCTTAAGGTCGCATAAGCCATAATATCTGCCGCCTTTGAGACAGATTTTGTATCACTGCTTTTAAGTCCTTCAACCATAGCCATAGCGGTCAAGGACATATTCGTTCCCGTATCGCCGTCAGGCACAGGAAAAACGTTCAAATCATCAACAGTTTGCTTATTGTTATACAGATTATTAGCTCCGCTGATAATCATCTTTGCAAATCTGTTTCCATCCAACTTCTTAATGACTAACACCCCTTTTTACCAAAGCAAGCCCTCGCTTACTACTCACTTACTCTTATTCCCTCAACCTTGACATTAACACGGTTTACCTTTAAACCGACATTCTTCTCCACCGTATACCGTACACGGTTTACAACGCTTCTGCATACCGAATTTATATTCATTCCGTATTCGATTATAACGTGCATATCTATTACAATTCCGCCCTCGTCTACATTGACGCCTATGCCCTTTGTTACCGCTTCGGGGCGCACAAGACTTACCAGACCGTCTTTTTTGCTTCTTGCCGCCATGCCTACAACGCCGTAGCATCTTGCCGCAACCGCACCCGCGATCTCAGCTATTACGGCATTTGAAATGTATATTTCACCCAATTCACCGTTTGTTTTCAATAACATATTATACTTCCTTTCCGTTGAATTCAAATATCTATCATCTCACCTTACCATTTTACTATATTTTTCGCTTTTCGTCTATACATATTTATAATTTTTTTGATTTTCTATTGAAAAAAATGCACAAAAAAAGTATAATAGTTTACATAAGATTATGTTTTGAGGTATGATTATGAGCAAGCAAACAGTTTTGAGGGAATTTTTAAAGCGTATGCCCGACTTTGTTTACGAATATATCGACGTTGCCTACAGGGGCGACAGCATCAATACGCAGATCGGCTACAGCATTGACATAAAAACCTTTTTTGACTATCTGCGTATCGAAAAGTTTCCGGATATCGACTCAAATGAAAAGCTTAAGCCGGAGCATATAAATCAAGTGACGCTGCTTGACCTTAACAAATTCCAATCGTATTTAAAGGAATATACGGTTGAACGGACAAGTATTACGGGTAAAAAGTACAGCATTACCGTTACAAACGATTCGTCGGGTATAAACCGTAAGCTGTCGGGTATACGAGGGCTTTTTCAGTACCTGTACAAAAACGACCTTATATCGGAAAACGTTACGGACAAGCTTGATTTTAAAAAGCTTCACCAAAAAATGAAGCGCCCGCTTACGACCTTTGAAACGGCACAGCTTTTGGACGTGATATACGAGGGTGAAAAATATTTTACGGGCAGAGACCTTGCCGAATATGAGAATAAAAAGCTTCGTGATATTGCGCTCTTTGTTGCGTATTTGGGAACAGGCTGCCGTGTTTCGGAGCTTGTAAACCTTGATATCGACGATGTTGATTTTGAAACGTCATCGTTTATAGTTACGAGAAAGGGCGGCGACGAGCAGGAGATCTTTATGCCCGTACAGGTAGAAAACGAGCTTTACACATATATGGAGGAGCGTCTTAAAAATGAAGCTGCAAAAGATAAAAAAGCTCTGTTTTTAAACAGAAACGGCACCCGCCTATCACCCCAGGCAGTAGAATTGGCGCTTAAAAAATACTGTGCGGCGATAGGTATAACGGATCCCGATAAGTGTAAGCCCCACGCTTTAAGACGAACCTTTGCCTGCAATATGATAGCTGACGGCGTTGATATTAAAATGGTTGCCGAGCTTATGGGACATAAAAACATTGAGGTCACTCATAAGTACTACGCGCAGTACAGCAGTCAGAAACGCCGCGAGGTTATGCAAAATCTTGATGTTTTGAAATTACCGGATTAAAAATCAATGGGGAT